>JALZKG010000032.1 GCA_030859365.1 Gemmatimonadota bacterium | reverse complement strand
CGCGACGCCGGGGCGCTGAAGAGGGTGGTCGGCGGAGGCGTCGAAGTGCGGGTCCCGGAAACCGACCCCTCGCGCGCCGCGGTCGCCGAGCGCCTGCTGGAGCGCCGCTCGCCGCGCGGGATGACGCGGGACGAGGCGTGGCGGCGTTCCGGGGAACCGCTCTTTTTCGGGGCCGGACTGGTGGGGCTCGGGGAGGTGGATGGCTCCGTCGCCGGGGCGATGAACACCACCGGCGACGTGCTGCGCGCCGCGCTGTGGATGGTCGGCCCGGCGCCGGGGATCCGCACCGTGTCTTCCTCCTTCTACATGGTGGTCCCCCCCTTTCGCGGCGTCGGGACGGAGACCCTCTCCTTCACCGACTGCGCGGTGGTCCCCGATCCGGACACGGAGCAGCTGGCGGAGATCGCCCTGGCCGCGGCCGACGCCCGCGCGCGCGTGGTCGGCGACGAGCCGCGCGTGGCGTTTCTCTCCTTTTCCACGCGAGGAAGCGCCGCCGGACCCCGCGTGGAGCGGGTGCGCCGGGCGCTGGAGCGCTTTCGGGAGCGTGCTCCGCAGATCCCGGCCGACGGCGAGCTGCAGGCCGACGCGGCGCTGATCTCCGGCATCGGAGCACGCAAAGCGCCCGGCTCCGCGGTGGCGGGACGGGCCAACGTGCTCGTCTTTCCCGATCTGGACGCGGGGAACATCGGCTACAAGCTGGTGCAGCGTCTGGCCGGGGCCGAGGCGTTGGGGCCCATCGTCCAGGGGCTGGCGCGCCCCTGCAACGACCTTTCGCGCGGCGCCACCGACGACGACATTGTGCACGTGGCGTGCGTCACGGCCCTGCAGGCGGGCGACGACGTACCCTGAGCATGGCACATGCCTTGCCCGGTCCGGGCACCCCTTGCGGGCGCATCTTTCACGTACACGGAGAATTCATGAGCTTCGAGACCAGCAAGCAGGACGGGGTGACGGTGGTGGACGTCGATGGCCAGCTGATCGTCGGCAACCGTCAGGAGCTGAAGCAGAAGGTGCTCGACGAACTCGAAGGTGGGGAGCGCAAGTTTCTGATCGACTTCGCGAACACCGGCTACATCGACTCCTCGGGCCTCGGCGTCCTGGTCAGCCTCTCCAAGAAGATCCGGGAGCAGGGCGGGGAGCTCCGCCTCGCCAACCTGAACGAGGACCTCCGGACGCTGTTCGAGTTGACCAAGCTGGACACGCTCTTCAACATCGCGGATTCACGCGACGAGGCGCTCAACGGGTTCTAGTCCCCTTCGAGACTCAGGGATGACACTGTCCGAGGGTGGTACGGAGATCGCCCCTCCGGAGCCCACCGAGTTCGTGCTGGAGGTTCCGAGCGATCCGCGCGTGATCGAGGGGGTCGTCGCCTATCTGGTCGGCCGGCTGCGGCGGTTCGCATTCGACGGCTCCCGGCTGAACCTCAACTTTCGCGTGGGCGTGACCGAAGCGCTCGCGAACGCGATGATCTACGGCAACGCCCGCGATCCGCGGAAGCGGGTCCGGGTGGAGGTCGAAGTCGACGGGAGCTGCGTTCGCCTTCGGGTGATCGACCAGGGCAACGGCTTCGATCCCCTCGCCGTCCCCGATCCCACGGTCGGGAGCAATCTGCACCGCACCGGCGGGCGGGGAATTTTTCTGATCCGCAACCTGATGGACGAGGTCGAGTTCAACGCCTGCGGCAACGAGGTGCGGCTGGTGCTGCACCGCAGCGGCGGCCGGCGCCGAGCCGCCGGCGCCTGAAGCGGCCCGCCATGATCCTTTCCGCACCCTCCGCGCCTCTGCTCCCGGACGTCGTCCGCGATACGCTCGCGGATTTCGAGCGTTCCGTCGGCCGGGAGGCGCGGCTGTGGGCGCGCGCCGGCGGGGAGTGGCTGCTGCTGCACTCCTCCTCGTCAGCCGTCACGATCGTGGCGAACGGCCCGGGGCCCGCCTCCGCCGAGGTGAGCGCGGGGGAAGGGGCCGAGATGCACGTGGAGGTGGTCGGCGCGCCGCGCGCGCAGGGCCCGCCGTTGGCGCGCTTTCTCGCGGCGGCGCTGGACCGCGCCCTTCGCCACGACTCGGAGATGCGCTCCTTCAGCCGCGAGATCGCGGAGCGCTATGAGGAGATCACGCTGCTGTATTCCATCAGCGAGACGCTGGGATCGGTGATCTCGCTGGAGGAGGCGGCCCGTACCATCCTCGGTGAGGTGATCAGCACGCTCGGCGCTCACCGCGCGACCCTCTGGGTGCACGAGCCGGACGCCCATCGGCTGGAGCGTGCCGCGGTGGTCGGCGAGGAGGGCCCCGCCGGACCGATTCCCGTGGGAGACCCCTGCTCCGTCACCGCGCAGGTGTTCCGCGAAGTGCGCCCGGTGATCCTCGCCGTCGGCGAAGAGCACGAGCGCCAGCACTGCGACTCCTTCTGGTCGGCGCGTGGGGCGTTTCTCTCCGTCCCCGTCAGCTACACGCCGCCCGAAGGGGAGTCGCGCACGATCGGGGTGATCAACGTGTCGGGGCGGGAGGTGGAAGAGGGGTTCTCGGCCGGCGACCTCAAGCTCCTTTCCGCCATCGCGAGCCAAATCGGCGCCGCGGTGGAGAACAACCGTCTGATTACCGCGAGCCTTCGCCAGGAGCGGATGGTGCGCGAACTGGAGCTCGCGCACGACCTGCAGCTCAAGCTGCTCCCCCCTCTGGAGCCCTTCTCCGGCTACGCGCGCGTGGCGGCGCGGTGCGTCCCGGCCGAGTCGGTGGGAGGGGACTTCTACCACCTATTCCGGCTCTCCGGTGGCCGCCTGGGGGTGACGATCGGCGACGTGTCGTCCCACGGGTTCGGCGCGGCGCTGATCATGGCGCTGGCCATCAGCGCCGTCGCCATCCACGCCTCGGAGGGCGACCCCCCGGCCGAGGTGCTGAAGCGGGTGCATCGCGCCCTGATCGACGAGCTGACCAGCACCGAGATGTACCTGTCGCTCTTCTACGGAGTGATCGACCCGGTTGCCGGGCGTATCACCTTTGCCAACGCGGGGCATCCCTACGCCTTTCGGGTGGACCAGGAGGGGCGCACCCACCGCCTCGCCGCCACCAATCCGCCGCTCGGTATCATCGACCTAGACGACTACGAGGAAGGAAGCGCCGCCTGGGTCGGCGGGGAGGACCTTCTGTTTCTCTTCACCGACGGACTCTCGGATGCGCTCGGCGGGGGGAGCGAGGCGGGGGAGCGTGCGTTGCTGAACGAGGTAAGCCGCGGCCGCGACGCGGAGCCGGCGCAGTTGATCGAGCGCGTCTTTGCGCTCGCGCAGGGCGACGGCGACGTTCCGCCCGACGACCGTACCGCCGTGCTCGCCCGGATCTGAGGGGCGTGTCCCGCCGCCCCCCGGACGCACCCCGCGCAAAGCGCTCGCTCGGGCAGAACTTTCTGATCGATCCGAAGCTGCAGCGCGCCGTCGTGGACGTGCTCGCGCCTGGCCCGGAGGACGAGGTGCTGGAGATCGGGCCGGGGCAGGGGGCGCTGACCCGCCACCTCGTGGGGCGCGTGCGCCGCCTGGTACTGGTGGAAAAAGACGACGTGCTGGCGGCACGGCTCCGGGATGAATTCGCCGCGGAGCCGTCGGTGAAGGTGATCCACGCGGACATCCTGGAGGTCCGGCTGGAGAGCATCTCCCCGGCGTCGGCGGAGCTGAAGGTGATCGGCAACATCCCGTACAACATCACCACTCCCATCCTGTTCAGTCTGCTGGAGCGGCGCCCCCGCCCCCGTAGCATCGTGCTGATGGTGCAGCGGGAGGTGGCGGATCGGATCGTGGCCGCTCCCGGAGGGAAGGACTTCGGTGCGCTCGCCGTGGGGGTGCAGACGGTCGCCGGCGCGGAGCGGGTGCTGCACGTGGGGCGGGGGGCGTTTCGCCCGGTTCCGAAGGTGGAGTCTTCGGTGGTGCGTATCACCCCGTACGACCCGCCGCGCCTGTCGGAGGCGGAGGAGGCGGCCCTCCGGCGTCTGAGCCGGGCAGCGTTCGGGCAGCGCCGCAAGCAGTTCCAGCGGATCCTGCGTGATGCGTACACGCTGTCGGTCGAGGAAGTGAAGCGGCTGGAGCAGCAGCTGGGGGTGGATCTGCAGGCGCGCCCGGAAACCTTCGGTCCGGATCAGTTCGTCCGCCTGGCCCGCGCGCTGACGGGTTAGCGGAGTCCCGCGTTGACGGGCCTCGCCGCAGGGTCTATCTTGTGAATGTTTTCACAACCGCGTGCTCCCGGCCCGTCCCGGTCCCCTTCATCCCTATGAACAAGGTATCCGAGTCCGCGGTCCGCCGGCTGTCACTCTACCTGCGCTTTCTGCAGGAGGCGCAGGACGCCGGGGTCGCGACCCTCTCCAGCGACCAGTTGGCCGCACGGGGAGGGACGACCTCGGCGCAGGTCCGCAAGGATCTGTCGCTCTTCGGCTCCTTTGGCAAGCGGGGACTCGGCTACCCGGTTCCCGATCTTCTGCGGCGGGTGAGGGAGATCCTCGGGCTCGACCGTCGCTGGAACGTGGCGCTCGTCGGGGCCGGGAAGATCGGCTCCGCCCTCTTCTCGTACCGCGACTTCGAGCGGCGCGGTTTCGGCATCTGCGCGGTTTTCGACTCCGATCCCGGTAAGGTGGGGGATCGCTGGGGCTCCCTCCTCGTCCGCCCGGACGCGGATCTGGACCGCGCCCTCCGTGACGAGCGGATCGACATCGTGATCCTGGCCGTGCCGGCCGAGGCGGCGCAGGGGCTCGTCGAGCGTATCGCCGGCGTCGGGGTGCGGGCGGTGCTCAACTTCGCGCCGGTGCGGCTCCGCACCCCGGAGTGGATGGCGCTCCGCAACGTGGACATGTCCGTGGAGCTGGAGGGGCTTTCCTTCGCCCTGAACCACGACGCCGCGCTCCGGGCACACGGTTAGCCGCCTTCGACCGGGTTTGCCAAAGACGCCGCGTGACGGCTATCTTGGCGGCCGATGAGCAACCCCAACGCAGCTACCCAGGGCGGACGCGTCCGCGTCACTTCCGAGATCGGCGCCCTTCGCGCCGTGATCTGCCATACCCCAGGTACCGAGCTGCTCGCCGTCACGCCGTCCAACCGCGAGCAGTTCCTTTATGACGACATCATCGACCTGGAGCAGGCACGACGGGAGCACCACCGCTTCCGCGCCATCCTCGCGCGCTTCGCGGAGGTCCACGAGGTGCGCGACCTGCTCTGCGACATCGTCGACGAGCCCGAGGTCCGCCGCTTCCTGGTGGAGCGGGTGATGGAGGTCGCCCCTTCGCAGCCCCTCGGCGGCGCGCTTGCCGAGGTGTCGGGGGAGGATCTGATCGCCATGTTCATCGAGGGGCGCCAGTCCATGCAGGGTCCCAT
>JALZKG010000008.1 GCA_030859365.1 Gemmatimonadota bacterium | reverse complement strand
CCGAGCGCCGCATTCCGCAGGACGGGCGCCTGAAGCTGCGCTTCGGCAAGCGGGTGATCGACTTTCGCGTGTCCACCCTGCCGACCCTGTTCGGCGAAAAGATCGTGCTCCGCATCCTGGACAAGGGGAACCTGACCCTGGACCTGGAAAAGTTCGGGATGGAGCCCAAGGCGGAGCAGGACTTCATGCGGGCCATCATGAACCCGTACGGGATGGTGCTGGTCACCGGCCCCACCGGCTCGGGGAAGACCACGACGCTGTACTCGGCGCTCTCCAAGATCAACACCCACGAAGTCAACATCATGACCGCGGAGGACCCCGTCGAGTACAACCTCCACGGGATCAACCAGGTGCAGATCCGCACCGAGATCGGCATGGGCTTCCCGGCGGCGCTGCGGGCGTTCCTCCGGCAGGACCCCAACATCATCATGGTCGGCGAGATCCGCGACATCGACACCGGCTCCATCGCCATCAAGGCGGCGCTCACCGGGCACCTGGTGCTCAGCACGCTCCACACCAACGATGCCCCCAGCACGATCACCCGTATGATCGACATGGGAATCGAGCCGTTCAACGTCGCGTCCGCGGTCAACCTGATCACCGCGCAGCGGCTCGCCCGCCGCATCTGCAAGGGGTGCAAGGAGGAGGCGACCTACCCGGCCGAGTACCTGGAAGCAGCGGGGCTGCGCCCGGAGGAGATCCAGGGCGTCACCTTCTACCGCGGCAAGGGGTGCGACGAGTGCGGCGGGTCCGGCTACAAGGGGCGCCAGGGACTATACGAGGTGATGGCGATGTCGCCCGCGCTGCGCCGGATGATCCTGCAGGGAGCCTCCACCGCGGAGCTGCAGGAGCAGGCGGTCTCAGAAGGGATGCTGACGCTGCGGATGGACGGGATGCAGAAGGTGCAGCGAGGCATCACCACGCTCGAAGAAGTGATCAAGGAAACGGCGGCGTAGGCTCCCGCGCCGCGGCACGGATGTTGGACTAGAACCCTCCCAGATCTCACCGAGCACGGGGCGGCGCGCCTTTCCGCCGCTTCCGGCTCCCGCAAGCTGCAACGCAGGGGGCAGAATGCCCGACGTCCCCGCCTCCCCGCCGAAGCCGATGAGCCTGAACCTCCGTGCCCTGCTGGAAGAAATGATCGAGCGCGGCGCGTCCGACCTGCACGTCACCGCCGGCGAGCGTCCCAAGCTCCGCGTGGATGGCTCCATCTGCAACAGCAACAGCGAGCACGTGCTGATGGCCAAGGACACGCTGCAGCTGACCTACTCCATCCTCACGGAGAACCAGAAGAAGCGCTTCGAGACCGAGGACGAGCTGGACTTCTCCTTCGGCATCCAGAACCTGGCGCGCTTCCGCGGCAACGCGTATCGGCAGCGTGGCTGCGTGGCGCTGGCCATCCGCCAGATTCCCTTCAAGATCCTCACCTTCGAGGAGCTGGGGCTGCCGGCCGTGCTGAAGAAGCTGTCCGAGAAGCCGCGCGGCCTGGTGCTCGTCACCGGCCCCACCGGGTCGGGGAAGAGCACCACGCTCGCCGCGATGCTGGACAAGATCAACAAGGAGCGCCGGGGACACATCCTCACCATCGAGGATCCCATCGAGTTCATCCACCGGCACCAGGGGTGCATGGTGAACCAGCGCGAGGTGGGCTCCGACACCAAGGGCTTCGGGCAGGCGCTCAAGTACGCGCTCCGCCAGGACCCCGACGTGCTGCTGGTGGGCGAGATGCGCGACCTGGAGACGATCCAGGCAGCGCTGACCATCGCGGAAACGGGCCACCTCTGCCTTGCGACGCTGCACACCAACTCGGCGGCGGAGTCCATCAACCGCATCATCGATGTCTTTCCCTCGCACCAGCAGTCGCAGATCCGCGCGCAGCTCGCCTTCGTGCTGGAGGGAGTGGTGACGCAGCAGCTCCTCCCCAAGGCGCGGGGCCGCGGCCGAGCGATGGCGTGCGAGATCATGGTGGCCACCCAGGCGGTGCGCGCCTGCATCCGCGACGACAAGATCCACCAGATCTACTCCACGATGCAGGCCGGCAAGAAGCACGGGATGCAGACGCTGAACGACTCGCTGTACACGCTCTACATGCAGCGGGAGATCGCGCTTGAGGAGGCGCTGAAGCACACCTCCGACCAGACGGAATTTCTGCGCATGGTCGGCGAGCCCGTTCCCGCGTAGCCTCCGCTCCCCTCACGTTCCCACTCAGGAAACACCATGCCCGTATTCAGCTACAGCGCGCGCTCGGTGGCCGGCGAGCTGACCAGCGGCGAGATCAATCTCCCCACCAAGGAGGAGGTGTTCGGCTGGCTCGTCCGGCAGCGCCTTCGCCCGGTGTCGGTCCGCTCCAAGCCGAAGGAGATGAGCTTCTCGTTCGGCTCCGGGGTCAAGACGCGCGAGGTGGTGATCTTCACGCGGCAGTTCGCCACCATGATCAACGCCGGGCTCCCGCTGGTGCAGAGCCTTTCCATCCTGGCGGAGCAGACGGAGAACAAGAAGTTTCAGGGGGTCATCTCCGAGGTGCTGCACGACATCGAGGCGGGGCAGACGCTCGCCGACTCCATGCGCAAGCACCCCAAGGTGTTCACCGAGCTGTACGTGAACATGGTGGCCGCGGGCGAGGCGGGCGGCATTCTGGACACCATCCTGCTCCGCCTGGCCGTCTTCCTGGAAAAGAACGATGCCCTGATCCGCAAGATCAAGGGCGCCATGACGTACCCGGCGGTGATGCTCTTCGTCGTGATCGGCGCCACCACCATCCTGCTGTGGAAGGTGGTGCCGGTCTTCGCCACCATCTTCACCGACGCGGGGATGGCGCTCCCGACCCCGACGCGGGTGGTGCTGGCGATCTCGGCCTTTCTGCAGAGCTACATCCTCTACCTGTTCATGGGGATGATCGCGGGGGCGTTCGCGCTGAAGCGCTACTACGGGACGGACGGCGGCAAGCTGAACATCGACCGCGCGCTGCTGAGGTTCCCGGTGCTCGGCGGCCTGATCCGCAAGTCGGCCGTGTCGCGCTTCACCCGCACCCTGGGAACGCTGATCTCCTCGGGCGTGTCGATCCTGGAGGGGCTGGAGATCACGGCCCGCACCTCCGGCAACCGCGTGGTGCACGACGCCGTGATGGGGAGCCGCGCCTCCATCGCGGGCGGCGCCACCATCGCCGATCCGCTCCGGGCCTCGGGGGTGTTCCCGCCCATGGTGGTGCAGATGATCAACGTGGGCGAGCAGACGGGCGGCCTGGACGACATGCTGAGCAAGATCGCCGACTT
>JALZKG010000499.1 GCA_030859365.1 Gemmatimonadota bacterium | reverse complement strand
TTCTCCACCGCGCGGGAGATGGCGCAGTGGGTCCGGCTGCAGCTCGGCGGCGGGAGCTACGCGGGGAAGCGGCTCCTCGCCCCGGGGACGATCCGGGAAATGCACACCCCGCAGACGGTGATGCGCGCCGACACGGTGGCCGAGCGCCTCTTCCCGGACACGCACTTCCGCGCCTACGGGCTGGGGTGGTTTCTCCAGGACTACCGGGGGCGGAAGCTGGTCCACCACTCCGGCTCGATCAACTACACGCGCACCCAGGTGGGGATGATCCCCTCCGAGGGGGTCGGGGTGGTGGTGATCGCGAACCTGAGCAGCAGCAACCTGCAGCTGGCACTCATGTACCGCGTGCTGGACGCGCTGACCGGGGCGCCGCCGCGCGACTGGAGCCGGGAGTACCTCGCCCTGTCGCGCCGCGCGCAGGAGCGCTCCGCCGAGCAGGAGCGGGAAACGGAGGCGGCGCGGGTGGCGGGGACCCGCCCCTCACTCGCCGCCGAGCGCTACGCCGGGAGCTACGCCAGCGACCTTGCCGGGGAGATGCGCGTTGCGCACGAGGACGGGCGCCTGGTGCTCCGCTACTCCCCGGACTACGTGGCCGACCTGGAGCACTGGCACCACGACACCTTCCGCGCCGTCTGGCGGCGGGCGGGGTTCGGGCGCGCGTTCATCACCTTCACGCTGGATCCGCGCGCCCGCGTGGCCGCAATGCAGGTGGAGGAGTTCGGGGACTTTCGCCGCGCGCCGGAGCCGAGGGCCGCGGCGGGCCCGTGAACGACCCCCGCCCGGCCGCGGCAAGCGCCGGGCACACGTGCCCGAACTGCGGCAGCCCCGTAGAGGAGCGCTACTGCCCCCGCTGCGGCCAGCGCTACGCCGATCGCCTGGTCTCGCTCCGGCGCATGGCGGCGGAGTTCGTGGACGACCAGCTGTCCGTGAACGGGACGCTGCCGCGGACAGTGGGTGCGTTGCTCTTCCGGCCGGGCTTTCTGACGAGCGAGTACGTCGCCGGGCGGATCGTCCGCTACCTCCCGCCCTTCCGGCTCTTCCTGGCCTCCACGCTCGCGTTCTTTTTGGTGCTCTCCCTGGTCGCCGATCCGGACATCCTGTGGCGGGGCGTGGAGGATCGGGGGATCGACTTGTCGCAGGTGCAGGTGGAGAGCGCCGCTGGCGGAGAGCGGTGGAACAACGTGAACTTCCAGATCGACTCCACGCGCGTGCCGGGGTGGCTGATGCCGGCGGTCGAGCGGATCCAGGCGCAGCAGGACCGGATGAACTCGGTGCCGCCGCGGGAGCTGCTGCGCGCACAGGTGCAGGCTATGATCGAGGCCGCGGCGAAGGTGTCCTTCTTCCTGGTGCCGGTCTTCGCGGCGCTCCTGATGGTGCTCCACCTCCGGCGGCGGCGGCTCTACGTAGAGCACTTCGTGTTCGCGCTCCACTTTCACGCCGCGGCCTTTCTGCTGCTCACCGTGGGGCTGGTTGTCGGACGGGTGACGTTCTGGTGGATCGTCGCCGCCCTGCTGGCGCTCCACCTCCTTCTCGCGCTGAAGCGGGTTTACGCCCAGTCCTGGGGGCTCACGACCATGAAGCTGCTCGCGCTGCTCGTGCTCTACGCCGGGGTTCTGGCGACCGGGGCGGGCGTGGCCTCCCTCGTGGCGGTGCTCCTGGCCTGACTCCCCCGCTCCCGCGGCAACGCTCCCCGCAACCGTTTCCCGACTCCTCCGGAGGTGTAAGATGTCGCGTGCGTTCGTGCGGGAAGACAGCGGGTACGTGCAGCCGGGGAGCTTCGCGCTTCCGCCCAGGGACGACCCGGGGTACGACCAGGCCGCCGCGCAGGCGCTGCTGGAGGCGGCGCGGGACGCGAACACCCCGAGCGCCGAGGCGGCGACGGGCTACCGGTGGGGGGAGCCGCGGCTTCACCGGCACGTGCGGCGGATCCTCGCGGAAGCGGAGGCGCTCCCCGATGAAGAGCAGGAGCTGCGCTTCATCCGCGTCGCGCGGCGCTTTCTGGGTCGGTAGCGCGACGTGGCGATACGGCAGGACGTCCTGCTCCGGCTGGTCCGCCAGATCGCGGCCGTTCTCGCGCACGCCACCGGGCTGCGTCGGGCGGGGAAGCTGGACGAGGCGCGGGCGGAGATCGACGCGGCCCGGCAGGCGCACTTCGGTCCCCTCGCGGAGCTTCTGCCCTTCCTGGACCCTGAAAGCGCCGCCCGGATGCTTGGCGGCGTCGAGCGGGTCCTCGCCTGGGCCGCCCTGCTGGAGGAGGAGGCCCACATCCGCGAGGCCCTGGGTGAAACAAGCTCCGCGACCGGTCTGCGCGCCCGGGCAGCCTCCCTTCTCGGCCGGGCACGCGAGGGCGCTCCGGAGCACGCCCGGCGGATCGAGGAGGCGCTGCGCTCCCTGTCCGCCTGAGCGGCCCCGGGGTGTCCTATCTCCCCGCCGGCTCCAGCCGCAGCACAGGCGCGCTGGGCGCGTCCACCAGCAGGTAGATGAAGCCGTCCGGGCCGGTGCGCACGTCGCGGATGCGGTGGTCCGCCGCCTCCAGCAACCGCTCCTGGCTCACCATCCGGGTGCCATCGAAGACCACGCGCGCGAGGTGCTTGCCGGCGAGCGCGCCGACGAAGACGTTGCCGCGCCACCGCGGAAAGGCGTCGCCCGTGTAGAAGGTCATCCCCGAGGGGGCGATGGAGGGGGTCCAGTGCAGCAGCGGCTGCTCCATCCCCGGCGCCTCGGTGCGGTTGGTGAGCGGGGTTCCGTCGTAGTTGATCCCGTGGGTGATGGCGGGCCAGCCGTAGTTTCTCCCGGCCTGGATCAGGTTGATCTCGTCGCCGCCGCGGGGGCCGTGCTCGTTCTGCCACACCCGCCCCGTCTGCGGGTGGACGGCCATCCCCTGCGCGTTGCGGTGGCCGTAGGTGAAGATCTCCGGCCGGATCCCGCTCTGGCCGACGAAGGGGTTGTCGCTCGGCACCCGGCCGTCGTCGTGCAGGCGGAGGGTGGCGCCCGCGTGGTTGTCACGGTCCTGGGCGTTCTGCATGGTGCCGCGGTCGCCGACCGTGACGTACAGGTAGCCTTCGCGGTCGAACGCCAGCCGCGAGCCGAAGTGCTGGCCGGCGTTGCTCCACGCCGCGGCTTCAAAGATCTCCTGCACGTCAGCGAGGCGATCTCGCTCGAAGCGGCCACGAGCCACGGCGGTGGTGCCGCCACGCGGCCCCGGCTTGGAGAAGCTGAGGTAGACGAGGCGGTTCTGGGCGAAGTTCGGGTGGAGCGCCACGTCCAGCAGGCCGCCCTGCCCCTGCGCCCGCACCTCGGGGACGCCAGCAACCGGCTGCGGATCGAGCGCTCCGCCCCGGATCACCCGGAGGCGGCCGGGCTTTTCGGTGACCAGGATATCCCCACCGGGGAGAAACGCCATCCCCCACGGGTGCGCGAGCCCCTCCGCGACGGTGATCACGCGGTACGGGTGGTGCTCGGATTGGAAGACTTGTCCCTGTCCCTCCGCCGATATCGGCTCCTGCCCGCAGGCGGCGAGGACCGCCGCGAGGGCGAGGGCCCCGCTCCAGCGGCGGGGTGTGGATGCTCGTTCTTCTAACGCTCGTGCTTCTCCTGAAAACATCGTTCCTCCCCGGGTCGGTGTCGCGCTCGCGTAGATACGGACCCCGCCTTCTGCGAGCGCCATGCCGGCGCGGCGGTCAGCTCGCCGCCGTCCCGCGGCTCTGCCGCAGCCGCGCCCGCAGCGCCCGCATCCTGTCCCGGCTCCGCAGCAGCCCCGCGCCGGTGATGGAAGCGCGGCGCAGCCGGGACAGGTCCGGCACGGCGAGCCGTCCCTCCGCGAAGCTGGTCTTGCAGAGCAGCACCGGGAAGTTGAGCAGCAGTTCCCGTCGCTGCGCCGGGTCCACGGGGTGCAGGGCGAAGCCGAAACTCCGCGCGGTGCGCTCGTTGAAGAAGTACGAGGTACCGGTGATCGTTGTGTCCGGCGACAGGCGGCCGCGCTCCACGTCCGCGGCGATGGCGAGAAAGCCGTCCAGATAGAAGCCCAGGGTCCGGCGCCGCGTGGCGCGCCCCCGCTCGCTCCAGCGCAGGTGGAGCAGGTAGTCCCAGAGCGTTCCCCCGTGGACCACGAGCGTTCCCGGCTCCGGCGCTTCCGCGAAGAGCAGGGGAGAAAAGTAGCGGTGGATCCCCGCGAGCCGAAAGAACGGCGCGCACGCCGTCTCCCACACCGGGATCAGCAGCGGGAGGGCGAGCAGCACCGCCAGCGTCCCCGGCAGCGGGGGGAGGAGGAGGAGCGGCAGCAGTGTCGCGCCCAGTCCCATCGCCAGGAGCAACAGGGCAACCCCCCACTGCGCCCCGCGGAGCCAGCGGGCGGAGCCGGCCACCATCGACGCCTAGCGCTCGGGAGCGGGCCGCGGGGGAGCCCCGGTGCGGCGCCCCCCGGTCGGGACCAGAAAGCGGTCGCGGATGCGGACGCTGACGTAGTCGATCGCCACCACGGTGACGAAGACGGCGAGGAGGAGCGTCAGCACGCTCTGGTAGCGGAAGACGGTCAGGTACGCCGCGATGTAGAAGCCGACTCCGCCCGCGCCGACGAAGCCGAAGATGGAGGAGGCGCGGACGTTGTACTCGAACATGAAGAGCAGTTGGCTGATCAGGCCGTTCGCCGACTCGGGGAGCACCACATGGCGGATCAACTGCGCGCGGGAGGCGCCCGCCGCGGCGACCGCTTCGAGTGGAGCGGGGGGGATCCCCTCGATGGTCTCGTACTGCAGCTTGCCCAGGTAGCCGACGGTGTACAGCGCGGAGGCGAGCACCCCCGCCAGAGGTCCGAGCCCCACCGCCACCACGAAGACCACGGCCCAGAGCAGCGCCGGAAGGGTACGGATCCCGGCGAGCAGCAGTCGCGTGGGCACCGTGACCGCGCGCCCGAATAGGTTGCGGGAGCCGAGCAGGCCCAGGGGGAGCGATAGGATCGCGCCCACGAGCGTCCCCAGAAAGGCGATCTGGATGGTTTCGAGGATCGCCCGCACCGCCTCGCCGAGC
>JALZKG010000498.1 GCA_030859365.1 Gemmatimonadota bacterium | reverse complement strand
GGGCGACGCCATCCGCGCCGCGCTCGACGGTGGGCTGATCCACGCCTCCAACCTGTTCCGCACGGCACCGGCGGCGGAGCTTGCCGCGTGGCTCACGGAGCACTCCTTCGCCTCCCGCGTCTTCTTCTGCAACTCGGGCGCGGAGGCGAACGAGGGGGCGATCAAGTTCGCCCGCCGCTGGGCGCGGGCCCAGGACGGCGACGCGAAGACGGAGATCGTCGCCTTCCGCGGCGGCTTCCACGGCCGGACCATGGGCGCGCTCGCGGCGACGGATCGCCCCGCCCACCAGGCGCCCTTCGCCCCGCTGATGCCGGGGGTCCGCTTCTGCACGATCGGCGACGAGGCGGAAGCCTCGCGCTGCATCGGTCCCGCCACCGCCGCGGTGCTGATCGAGCCGATCCAGGCGGAGGGCGGCGTGCTCCCGGTTCCGGCGGAGTTCTTTCGCATCCTTCGTCGGCGGTGCGACGCGGCGGGCGCGCTGCTGATCGTGGACGAGGTGCAGACCGGCCTCGGACGCACCGGAGCGCTCTGGGCGCACGAGCGCTCCGGTGTCGCGCCGGACCTGATGACGCTGGCGAAGCCGCTCGCCGGAGGGCTGCCGATGGGCGCGGTGCTGCTCGCGGAGCACGTGGCGGCCGCCGTCCAGCCGGGAGACCACGGCAGCACCTTCGGCGGCGGTCCGCTGGTGGCCAGCGCCGCGCTTGCCGTCTGCCGCAAGATCGGGAATCCCGCCTTTCTCGCGGAGGTGCGCCGCAAGGCTCACCTGCTTGCGAACCGGCTGCACGCCCTCGCGCTCCGCAACCCGGAGATCGTCGCCGTCCGCGGCGCGGGGATGATCTGGGGGATCGAGCTGTCCGGGCCCGCCGCGCCCGTGGTGGAGCGGGCGCTGGAGGCGGGGCTGCTGCTCTGCACCGCCGGCGCGCACGTGGTGCGGCTGCTCCCGCCGCTGGTGGCGACGGACGAGGAGCTCGTCCGTGGAATCGACCTTCTGGAATCGGCCCTGCCATGAACGACACGGCAACGCTCGCTCACACGTGGGACCAGACGCGGGACCAGACGCGGGACAGGGGTAGCTGGAGCGCCGCGCCGCGCCCGCAGCTCTTCACCCGCCCGGCCCGCCCCGCCGACATGCTCCAGGTGGAGCCGCTGATCAACGGCTTCGCCGCGCGCGGGGTGATGCTGTCCAAGACGCTGGAGCAGCTTTCCCGCAACTTCCGGGAGTTCGTGGTCGCCACGGACGCGGATGGACAGCTGCTCGGCTGCGGCGCCCTGCGCGTCTTCACGCCGCAGCTCGCCGAAGTAGCCTCGCTCGCCGTGGACGAGGCGGCCCACGGGATGGGAGTGGGCCGCGCGGTGGTGCAGCGCCTCGCGGAGGAGGCACGGGCGCTCGGCATCGGGACGGTGTTCGCGCTGACGCTGGAGGACGCGTTCTTCCACCGCATCGGCTTCCGCACCGTGCCCAAGGAGATGTTTCCGCTCAAGGTGTGGGTGGACTGCCGCAGCTGCTCCAAGCTCCACGCCTGCGACGAGATCGCGGTGTTGCTGGAGCTGGATTCGTAGCGCCTTTCACGATCCGCCCCGCATGGGGCGGTCCTTTTCATCGGGAGAAGCAGCCATGTCGAAGAACACCGTCGCCCTCGCCTACTCCGGCGGCCTGGACACCTCCATCATCGTTCCCTGGCTCCGCGAGAACCGCGGAGCCGAGGTGGTGTGCGTCGCCGGCGACGTCGGCCAGGGCGAGGAGCTGGACGGACTGGTCGCGAAGGCGCTCGCCTCCGGCGCGCGGGAGTGCTACGTGGAGGACCTGCGCGAAGCGTTTCTGACGGAGTTCGTCTGGCCGACGCTGCGCGCGGGCGCCGTCTACGGCCGCAAGTACCTGCTCGGCACCTCCACCGCGCGTCCCCTGATCGCCCGGCGCCAGGTGGTGGTAGCCCGGCGGGTGGGCGCGACGGCGCTCGCCCACGGCTGCACCGGCAAGGGCAACGACCAGGTGCGCTTCGAGCTCACCTTCGCGGCGCTCGCCCCGGAGATGGAGGTCATCGCCCCCTGGCGGGAGTGGGACATCCGCTCGCGCGAGGACGCACTGGACTTCGCCGCCCTCCACGGCGTCCCGGTGACCGCCACCCGCGAGAAGATCTACTCGCGCGACCGCAACCTGTGGCACGTTTCCCACGAGGGCGGTCCGCTGGAAGACCCCAGCTGGGAGCCGTGCGAGGACATGTTCCTGCTGACGAACAGCCCGGAGGATGCGCCGGATCGCGCCGAGTACGTCACTATAGGGTGGGAGAACGGCTACCCGGTGTCGGTCGACGGCGAAGCGCTCGACCCCGTAGCGCTCCTCACCCGCCTGAACGAGATCGCCGGCCTCCACGGCGTCGGCCGCGTCGATCTGGTGGAGGACCGGCTGGTGGGGATGAAGTCGCGCGGCGTGTACGAAACTCCGGGCGGCACCCTGCTCTACGCCGCCCACTCCGAGCTGGAGCAGCTGGTCCTCGACCGTCGCACCCTGGCGCTCAAGGACGCGCTCGCCCCGCGCTACGCCGACCTGGTGTACGAGGGCCGCTGGTGGACCGTGGAGCGGGCGGCGATGGACGCCCTGGTGGACCGCACCCAGGAGCGGGTCACCGGTGAGGTGCGGCTCAAGCTGTTCAAGGGCTCCCTCGCGGTGGTGGGCCGCACCTCGCCGCTTTCGCTGTACGACGAGCGCTGGGTCACCTTCGGCGAAGACGACGTCTACAACCAGGCCGACGCCGCCGGGTTCATCCGGCTGTACGGGCTGCCGATGCGGGTGGCGGCGCTCAAGGAGCGCGAGGAGATGTCCTCGGCCCTCGCGATGGACGTGGCGGCCGACTGAATCCTCTCCGACCGGGAGACCCGACGATGATCGCACAGGCAAGCGC
>JALZKG010000443.1 GCA_030859365.1 Gemmatimonadota bacterium | reverse complement strand
CAGTTCGTCGCCGCGGATCCGGCCGCCGGTGAAGATGGGAATTTGCAGGGCGGCGCCGATCGTCCAGTTGGCGCGGAAGCTGTTGAAGGCCGGGATGCCGGCGCCGGTGGTGTACGCCACCCGCCCGTACTGCGATACCAGGTTGATGGCCGGGAGGCGCTGCGCCCGCGCGATCCGCAGCTGCCCCTCCTGCACCCGCACCCCCTCCGCCGCCTGGCGGACCGGCGCCCGCGCCGCCGACAGGGTATCGGCGAGGTCCGGCGTCGGTCCCGCGGCGGCGCCCTCCAGAGCGTCGCTGAGGGCGAGCGGCTCGTCCAGCGGAAGCTCCAGCAGCTGCTTCAGGCGCAGGTACGCGAGATCACGCTCCGTGACCCGCTGGATCAGCACGGGGCGCTGGTTGTCGCGCGCCACCCGGGCACGCAGCAGCTCGAACTCGGACAGATTTCCTACCCGCCGCGCGAGCTCCGTCAGTCGAAGCGTTTCCTCCGCCTGCTCCAGCGATGCCTGCGCGATGGTCACCAGCCGGTCCGAGAGAGCCGCGTCCCAGTACGCCTGCGTCACGTCGAGCGCGACCTGGGCGCGGGCGCTTTCCACGCCGATCTCCGCCACCTCCCGCCCCGCGCGCGCGATGCGATTCTGGGCCGTCACCCGTCCGCCGGTGAAGAGCGGCTGCGCCAGCGAGGCTCCAAAATTGAAGGTGTTTTCCGCGCCGAAGCCGAGATTGCCGAAGTCCAGACCGCCGAAGGGAGTGCCGCCGCGCGCGGCGCACTCCGCCGCCCGCTCCAGCGAGTCGACCCGCTCCCCCAGCGGGAGGCCGGGGTTGGGGGTGAACGGGCCGCACGCCGGGGGCGGAGGACCCGCCGTGGTGTCCGGCGCTCCCCCCAGCCCCTGAAATTGGCTCTGCAGGGCGCGGGAGTACCCGGCCGAGCCGTTGATCTGCGGAAGGCCCGCGCTGCGGGCGCGGAGCTGATCGCCGCGGGCGCGGGTCACCCCGGCGCGGGCGATGTCCAGCTGCTCGCTGCTCGCCGGGGCGCGCTCCAGCGCCTCGCGGAGGGAGAGCGGCCTCCCCTCCCCGCTCTGCGCGGCGAGGGGCGGCGGCGCGGCGGCGAGCAGCAGGAGCAGCAGGGTGCCCCCTGCCCCGAACGGATGGCATCGTGACACCATCTCTCAGCTCTCCTCCGCCCCGGGAGTGTATCCACCCGCCTGACAGGCGCGCAGGTGCTGCAGCCCTTCCTCCATTCCCCGGATTGCGTGCATATGGAACTCGTTCAGGGTGCGCAGACGGGCCTGGACCTCCGGATCCTCCACCGTGACGGTCCGCTGCCCCTCCTCGATCAGCGCATTCAGGCCCCGCATCCGCTCGATCCGCCGCTCCAGCATCCGCCCCTGCATGTCGTGCGCGATCCGGTAGTAGTCTCGCCGATCCCCGGGGCGGCTGGCCCGCTCCACGATCCCCATCCCGTCCAGCAGGCGGGTGTTGGTGCTGACGCTGGCCTTGCTCACCTGGAGAAGCTCGGCGAGGTCATCCAACGAACACTCCCCGGGGGTGAGCAGCAGCAGCCCGAGAACGCGCCCGCTGATGCGGGGGAGACCATCGGCCTCGAAGAACAGCCCCATCTTCTCCACGAACTGCTCGTCCGTTGGTTTCATCTGCCTCCCGTGAGTTGTGACCGAAGGTAATCGAGAGGTTTGTTTTGTCAATACTGAACGATCTGAATGAAACGTCCGCACGCACGATCTGTTGACGTTTCGGGGACCGCTGCGGATCTTTCGAGGCAGATCGCTCGCAGGGAACGAAGTCCAGACGAGACGGAGACCGGCGTTTTCCTCCTTCGTCCTTCAAGAGAACCGATGCCGAACCCGCCCAGCTCCCCGCCTCTGTCCGGTTCGTCCTCCGACGTGGGGTGGCTGCACGCCGTCTTCGCCCACGCGGCCCTCGGGATCGCGCTGGTGGACATGGAGGGGCGCCTGGTGCGGGTGAACCCGGCGCTGGAGCGGATGATCGGCTACACCGCGGAGGAGCTCCGGGAGATCACGTTCGTGCGCCTCACCCATCCCGAGGATCTGTCCCGGGACCGCGATCAGCTCCGGGCGCTGCTCCGGGGGCAGCGGGAGGAGTACCAGGTGGAAAACCGCTACCTCCGCAAGGACGGCCAGGCCATGTGGGGGCACCTCACCGTCTCGCTGCTCCGGGATTCGGCGGGCGAGCCGGAGTACGCGCTCGCCCTGGTGACGAACGTCACCGAGCGGAAATGGACCGAGGGAGCACTGGAGCACGAGCGTGCGTACCTGGAGCAGCTTTTCGAGAGCAGCCCCGCGGGTCTGGCGCTGGTGGACCCCGAAGACCGGGTGCTGCGTGTGAATTCGGAGTTCATGCGCCTGTTCGGCTACACCGCGGAGGAAGCCGTGGGGCGGACCGTGCAGGAGCTGATCGTTTCCAAGGGACAGGAACGGGAGGCGCTCTCCATCACGCGGCGGGTAGCAAGGGGGGAGCGGGTGCGGCTGGATACCGTGCGCCGGCACAAAGACGGCTCCCCCGTGGACGTGTCGGTGCAGGGTGTTCCGATCACGCTGCACGGGGACCAGATCGCGGTCTACGGCATTTACCAGGACATCACCGAGCGTAAGGGCATGGAGCAGGCGCTGCGCCGCCTGAGCACCACGGACGTGCTCACCGGGGCGCTCAATCGGCGGGGCTTCGAATCGGTGGCGGAGCGTGAGTGGGTCCGAGCCCGGCGAACCCAGGGTGACCTCGTGCTCTTCTACGTCGATCTGGACGGCTTCAAGCAGGTCAACGACACCCACGGCCACGGTGAAGGGGACCAGCTGCTCCAGGACGTGGCGGAGCTGCTGCGACGGACCTTCCGCGCCAGCGACGTGATCGCCCGCCTGGGGGGCGACGAGTTCGTGGTCCTGGCCGTCGATGCGGGGGACGAAATAGAAGCTGTGGTAGAGGGGCGGCTCCGCGCCGCCGTGGAAGCGTTCAACCGGCGGGAAGCGCGCGAGTACACGCTGGCGCTGAGCGTGGGCGCCCACCGCACCTCGGCGGCTTCCTCCCTCACCCTGACAGAACTGCTCGCCGAGGCAGACGGCCGCATGTACCAGCAGAAGCGCCTACGCCAGCGCCCCCGACAATGAAGAACCCTCCGCCTGTCGTGGCGGAACGGGGCAGCCCGGCGCCGCGGGGCTGCCGATTCGACGGCGGCGCTTCTAGGCGGCTGACTCCACGGCCACGCTCCGGGCACAACGTCCGCTCCGCTCCCGGAGAAGCCGCTGGACCTCTGCCACCACGAGGCGCGGCTCGATGGGCTTGGCCAGGTACCCATCGCATCCGAGCTCCATCGCCATCGTGCGGTCCGCGGGGAGCGCACACGCGGTCAACGCGAGGATGGGGATGTCCGACGTGTCGGCATCGGCCCTGAGCCTCCGGGTGGCTTCCCAGCCATCGAGCAGGGGAAGCGACACGTC
>JALZKG010000397.1 GCA_030859365.1 Gemmatimonadota bacterium | reverse complement strand
GACACGTACCAGATCGGCACCCCCGTCAACTCCTCCAGCCGGTGCAGGTAGTCGCGCGCCGCCTCCGGAAGGTCCTCCCAGCGGCGCGCTCGGGCCGTGGACCGCTCCCACCCCGGCATCGTCTCGTAGACCGGCTCCGACGCTTCCAGCAGGCCGAGATCGCTCGGAAAGTCGTCGAGCCGCTCCCCCTCGGCCCGGTACGCCGTGGCGATCCGGATCTCCGGGAGGGTGTCGAGCACGTCCAGCTTGGTCACCGCGAGCCCGGTCAGTCCGTTGACGCGCGCGGCGTAGCGGACCACCACCGCGTCGAACCACCCGCAGCGGCGGGGGCGCCCGGTGGTGGCGCCGAACTCGCCCCCCAGCTCCCGCACCCGCTCCTGCATCGGCGACGGGAACTCGGTGGGGAGCGGCCCCTCGCCGACGCGGGTGGTGTACGCCTTGACGACGCCCACGACGGCGCCGATGGCGGTGGGTCCGACACCGACGCCGAGCGCCGCGCCCCCGGCCGTGGTGTTGGACGAGGTGACGTACGGATAGGTGCCGTGGTCCACGTCCAGGAGCGCCCCCTGGGCTCCCTCCAGGAGGACGCGCTCCCCCGCCCCGAGTGCGTCGTGGATGACGCGGCCGGTGTCGACGGCGAGCCGCAGCAGCCGCTCGCGGATGGCGAAGACCTCCGCGACCAGGGCGTCGGCGTCGGTCCGCTCCTCCGAGTCCAGCGAGGCGAGACGTCGGTTCACCCGCTCCGCGGCGCGGCGAAGCAGATCCTCGGCGCGCTCGGCGTCGCGCAGGTCCGCCACCCGGACCCCGGCGCGCGCCACCTTGTCCTCGTACGCCGGGCCGATCCCCCGCCCTGTGGTCCCGATGCGGTCGGCGCCCCGGCGCGCCTCGGCGGCACGGTCGAGCTGTTTGTGGTAGGGGAGGAGAAGGTGCGCCCGCAGGCTGACGCCCACCCGCTCCCCGGCGTCGATGCCGCGGGCGGTCAGCGCGTCCAGCTCCTCAAAGAACTGAAAGGGATCGAACACCACGCCGTTGCCGAGCAGGCAGCGCCGCCGTGGGTGCAGGATGCCGGAGGGGATCTGGTGGAGGACGAACTCGTCGTCGCCCACGTGGACCGTGTGCCCCGCGTTCGCCCCGCCCTGGTAGCGGGCGACGACGTCCACCTCCTCGGCCAGAACGTCCACGATCTTCCCCTTCCCTTCGTCGCCCCACTGGGAGCCGACGATCACCATGCAGCCGTGCTGTTTCATCTCCGAACTCCACGAAAAAGCGGTCCCGGCACCGAGATTCGGTGGGGACCGCAGCTTCACGCATCCTGGGCCGAATGTAGGCG
This sequence comes from Gemmatimonadota bacterium, assembly GCA_030859365.1. Lineage (GTDB taxonomy): Bacteria > Gemmatimonadota > Gemmatimonadetes > Longimicrobiales > Longimicrobiaceae > JALZKG01. The sequence goes on along the minus strand of JALZKG010000397.1, from coordinate 1,587 downwards.
TCGCCCCGCCGCGATGTCAAGCCGCGGAGGAGGGTGGTGCCCGCACCGGGAGCCGGAAGGTGAAGACCGATCCCTCTCCGGCCCGGGAGGTCACACGGATGCTGCCGCCGAGCAGCCCCAGAAGCTTTTCGGTGATGGAAAGGCCGAGCCCGGTCCCGCCGTACTCCCGCGTCGCGGTCTGGTCGAGCTGCCGGAAGTCCTCGAAGATGGTGCCGATCTCCTCCTCCGGGATCCCGATGCCGGTGTCGACCACGGCCACCTCCACCCCCGACTCGACGTTCTTGGCGCGCACGCGGATGCTCCCCGACGGGGTGAACTTGACCGCGTTGGAGAGCAGGTTCAGGAGCACCTGCTTCACCCGTGTGCGGTCGGTCTCCAGAAACGGAAGCTCGGAGGGAAGCTCCACCGCGTAGTCCAGCCCGCGCGCCCGCACCATGGGCTCGAACGTTTCCGACAGCTCCCGGATCAGCACGGCGAGGTCCACCCGCTCGGGGTGGATCGGCATCTTTCCGGCCTCGATCTTGGCGAGGTCCAGGATGTCGTTCACCAGCTCCAGGAGGTGCGTGGTGGCGACACGCATCCGCGCCAGCGCCTGCTCCTGGCGGGGCGCCAGATCCCCGTAGATGCGGTCCTGCAGCAGCGCGGTGTAGCCGAGCAGCGCGTTGATGGGGGTGCGCAGCTCGTGGCTCATGGTGGCCAGGAACTCCGACTTCAGCCGGTACGCCCGCTCCAGCTCGTGGCTCTGCCACTCCAGGCGGCGATTCCGCTCCGCGAGTGCCTCCGTGGCAGATTCGATGCGCTCCTCCAGCCCCTGGTTGAGCTGCGCCAGCTCCCCCGCGAGTCGCTCGTTCTCGACCGCCTTGGTCAGGTCGTGTACGATGGAGACGATGGCGTTCGACTCGCCGCGTTCGTCGAGGATTTTCTCCGACACCACCTCCGCCGGGAACTCGCGCCCGGTTTCCGGATCGGTCAGGTGAAACTCCGCGCTGCGGGCGGAGTCGGGGCTGAGCGCGAGATCGTTGACGACCGAGGAGAACTTGGTGTCGTTGGCCTGCACCTCGCGTCCGCGCGCGGAAGCCGGTTGGGCGTCCGCGGGAAGCTCGAACAGCCGCTCGGCGCGCCGGTTCATCAGGATCACGTCGGAGCGCGCGTCGGTGACCAGGATGGGATCGCCGACGTTCTCCAGGATCAGGTTCAATCGATCCTGCTCCCGTCGGGAGAGCGCCCGCGCCTGCCGCTCCCGCTGGAACTGATGCTCCATCTGGGTGATGGCGCGCTTCAGGTCGGTGATGTCGCGGAGGATCGCAAGCGTGACCCCCTCGCCATCGAATGAAGCGGGCACCGGGGTGGAGAGCACCTCGAAGAGGAGGTCGGCGCCCTCCGACGGGTCGACCAGGTTCAGCTCGCGGCCGGCGGCTGCGGGATCCGGCGCCGCGCTCCGCGTCAGAAAGGAGCCGAGGAGCAGGTTGTTGATCTCGACGGCGCGGCGGCGCCCCTCGTTGTTGGCGTCGGAGGTGGCGAAGAGCGCGTCGGCGCGCCGGTTCTGCAGCACGGTCCCGTTCGCGGCGTCGGTGACCAGCACCGGAT
>JALZKG010000338.1 GCA_030859365.1 Gemmatimonadota bacterium | reverse complement strand
CGCCCCGGCCGTGTCGCGCTGGACCAGCGGGACCAGCACCCCGCCGCGGCCGAAGCGGCGGCGCTCCCCCCCGACGTCGGCCTCGAACGCCTCCGGGAGGAGCAGGGGGCGAACCCCCGCCGCCTGCAGCCGGTGCAGCGCCCGCGGAGCGAAGTACGTCCCCCACTCCAGCAGGTAGGCGTACGGAGCCTCGCCCCCCTCCACCCGCCCGCCGTCGAAGGGCGCCTCGGCGACGGCGCGGCCCAGAAGAGGGGCGGGATTGCCGCGCACCTCGGCGTGAGCGACGCCGAAGGCCAGCGGCATGGTCCAGGCGGACACGTCGTAGAAGAGCGAGTCCTGGAACTCGGTGACCCGCTCCATCATCCCCCGGATCAGCCGCGCCTGCGGCTGGTCGACGGGGACCACGTACGCCGCGCCGGGGCGATAGGTGGCCCCGCCCTGGGTGAGGGGGCGCGCCAACTCGTGCACGCGGATGCGGTGGCGCAGCAGCATCTGCGCGAGCGCCTGGGCGCGGGTGCGATCCCCCTCCAGGCTCCATACCCACGCCTTCACGGGGGCGGAGCGCGCCACCCCCGGCGCCTCGCGATAGAAGTCGCGCTGGTGGCGCAGCAGCTTGGGCCGCATCGCCACCGCGGCCTCCAGCGAGGAGAGCGAGGTGACGAACTGGTTGCGGACGGTGAAGTCGTAGGGGAGGAGCCCCGAGGTGGTTTCCGCGACGAGCCCGCGCGAGGACGCCTGCTCGAAGAGGATTCCCACCGCACCGTTCACGTCCGGGTAGGTGGAGCCCTTGCCGTAGTAGAGGTCGTCGAACGACTCCCGCGTGTAGTAGAGCGAGCCGATCCGGTCCAGCGCGCGGGCGTGGTAGGTGGCCACCTCCGCGGTCAGGTCGAACGTCCGCTGCGGGGTGTTCGGGTTGTTGCGGGAGGGGACGCCCGGCTGGAAGAAGTAGGTGGCGTCGCCCCCCATCTCGTGGAAGTCCAGGTGGAGCTGCGGCCGCCACCGGTGGAACAGCTCCAGCCGCCCGCGGGTGTCGAGCTGGGCGGGGAGCCAGTCGCGGTTCAGGTCGAACCAGTAGTGGTTCCCCCGCCCCCCCGGCCACGGCTCGTTGTGCTCCCGGTCCTGCGGATCGGTGGTCGGCACCCGGCTGCGGTTGCCGTTCACCCAGTCGACGAAGCGGGCGCGTCCGTCGGGGTTGAGCGACGGATCGATGATGACCACGGCGTTGTCCAGCACCGCCTGCACCGCCGGCCCCTCTCCCGCCGCGAGGTGGTACAGCGTCAGCACCCCCGCCTCCGAGCCGCTCGCCTCGTTCCCATGGACGCTGTACCCCATGTACACGATCGTTGGCATCCCCGCGAGCTCCGCGTCGGCCACGCTGCCGGGGCTTTCGGAGAGGCGCAGGTTGGCCTGGCGGATCTGCTCCAACCGCGCGTGGTTGGCCGGGGAGGTGACAATCGCGTGCACCAGCGGCCGGCCGCCGTAGGTGGTGCCGTGACGAGCGAAGACGACGCGGTCGCTGACGCGCGCCACGCTGTCGAAGTAGGTGACGAGCTGATCCGGCCGGGTGTGCCGCGTCCCGATCCGGTGGCCGATCACCGCCTCCGGCGTGGGGACCGTGGCGCGATATGCGCTGACGGCCGGGAGGGGGACCGCGGGATCGAAGGGGAGCCGCTGGGCGGCGGTGGGCGACGCCGCCGCCAGGAGGAGCGGGAGCGCGAAGCGGAGCGACGGTCGCATGGCGATGAGGAAGGTGGATGGACGGCGCCGGGATTCGGCTCGCAAGCTACCGCCGCGCCGCCCGCGCGACAAACCCCGACCGGCCGAGCGACGGCGGCCGGAGCGCTGTCGGGATCGGCTCCAGCGCCGCGAGCACCCGGGCGACGAAGCCGTCGGTCTCGCGATTCTCGATCCAGCGTACCACCGCGACCAGATCGTGCTCGGGGTCCACCCAGATCAGGTTGGTCCCCGCGCCGAGCGCGAAGAACGAGGACGCCGGCGCGCTGGGGTACAGCGCCCGGTCCGTGTTCAGCCACCACAGGAAGCCGTAGGTCGGCTTGATGTCGGTGGGAGTCGTCGCCTCCCGGATCCACCGCTGCGGCAGGATCTGCCGGTCGCCCCACCG
>JALZKG010000309.1 GCA_030859365.1 Gemmatimonadota bacterium | reverse complement strand
GGCGGACACCGCGACCCGTACCGTCGCGCAGGCGCTGGCGCAGCGCCCCGAGGCTGCGCCCGACACCGCCGCGGCTGCCGTGGATACCACCGCTCCCGGGCGCAGGTACAACGCCGGTGAGGACCCGGCGTTCGCGCGCGCGCAGGGGTGGCCGGTGAACGGCCCCAAGCCGCTTCCGGGCGCCGTTCTCCCGGCGAAGCGCATCGTCTGCTACTACGGCAATCCCAACTCCAAGCGGATGGGCGCGCTCGGCGAGTTTCCCCGCGACGAGATGCTGCGGCGACTGGACGGCGAGGTCCAGAAGTGGAACCGTGCCGATCCGTCCACTCCGGTGGTCCCCTGCCTGCACATGGTCACCGTCGTCGCGCAGGGTGACCCGGGCCCCACGGGGATGTACCGCGCCCAGATGCGGGACACCCAGGTGGACTCGATCTACCAGATGATCCGCGAAAAGAACGGGATCTTCTTCATCGACGTGCAGGTGGGTCAGGACGACATCCGCAACCTGCTGCCGCGCTTCGAGGACTTTCTGAAGCGGCCCGACATCCACTTCGCGGTGGACCCGGAGTTCTACATGCGCGGCGGTGTCGTCCCCGGGCGGAGGATCGGCAACATGACCGCCTCCGACATCAACTACGTCACCGGAGAGCTGGCCCGCATCGTCCGCGAGAACGGCATCCCGCCCAAGGTGTTCGTCATCCATCGCTTCACGCGGAACATGGTGCAGGGATACCGGGACATCATCCTGCGCCCCGAGGTGCAGATCGTGATGCACATGGACGGGTGGGGCGCGCCCTGGCTCAAGCGCGACTCGTACCGCGACTACGTGGTCAAGGAGCCGGTCCAGTACACCGGGTTCAAGCTCTTCTACGGCAACGACACCAAGAAGGGCGATCCGCTGATGCAGCCGCAGGACCTGCTCAAGCTGGAGCCGAAGCCGCTGTACATCCAGTATCAGTAGCACCCCGCCCCCGGAGCGGCTCCGCGGGGGACCGGAGGGCGCCTTCCGCGGTCCGGAGATGGAGGCGGTGGCCCCCTTCTGGATTTGCAGGCGCGCGGGTCCCGCATCCCCGTCGCGGACGAGCTGCTCGTCGAGCGCGTCCGCACCCGCGCGAGCGGTTCTTTTACGGCGGCGCGGAGCACGCCTTCACCGAATCGGTCTCCCACCACCCTACCGTACAGGTCTTCCATACCCGCCGTCCCGTGCTGGTGACGGAGGTGACCGAGGCGTGTTGGACGAGATCTCCCACTCCGCCGAGCACCGCGAGCGGATCTGGGAGGCGCACTGGCAGGTGCCGGGGGAGCACCGCCGGGGAGGAGGGGGGCTGGGCCTTGCGATCGCCCGCGGGATCGCGGAGGCACACGGCGGGCGGATCTGGGTGGAAAGCACGGTGGGGGAGGGAACCACCTTTTTCTTCACCGTTCCGGTACGTTCCCCCCCGCTGAAGGGTGCGGAGCGGAGCTAGGCCGCGGCCGCGGCCCCGCTCGGGGAGCCGGCGAATCCGCCGGGCCCGATCAGCCGCTCGACCTCGCGGACAAGCTCGTGCGGATTGCAAGGCTTCGTGAGAAATGCGGCGAACCCCGCGGCGAGCGCGCGGTGCCGGTCGCCGCTCGACACGGGTGCGGCAAGCGCCACGACCGGCAAAGCGATGCCGGCGATGGAGCGGGCGGCGGCGAGCACGTCGAGCCCCTGACGGCGGGTCGCTTCGGGATTGACCAGGATCAGGCTCGGCCGGAGATGTTCCAGCATTTCCGCGGCATCTCCCCCGTCTTCCACCTGCACCACACGGTAGCCGGCGAGCTCCAGAAGGGTAGCGCACAGGTAGCGGGTGTCCCAGTGGTTTTCGATAACGAGCACACGGGGTGAGGTCATGGCGGGGTGCGTCCGACGAAGGTGGGGTGGGGGTGGTCCGCGGAAGAGCAGAGGGCTAATCTGGCAGGAGCCGTGCCCGCTTCCCGGGGTGGAACGAGCACGGCTCCGCCGAGAAAGATCCCGTTGAAGATCCTGGTCCTGAACGTCGGCTCCTCCTCGCTCAAGTTTCAGCTGGTGGAAACCGATTCCGACCGCATGACGGCCGACACCGACGTGCGGCTGGCACGCGGAACGCTGGAGCGGATCGGCGGAGAGGCCGTGTACACGCTACGAGCTGGTGAGAGGGAGGCGGTTCGCGGCAGCGCCGCGCTGCGCGACCACCGCGCCGCGGTGGAGTTTGTGCTGGAGTGGATGATCGGGGACGCATCCGGCGTGGAGATCGGCAGCGTGGCGGAGAT
>JALZKG010000272.1 GCA_030859365.1 Gemmatimonadota bacterium | reverse complement strand
ATCTCCGCTCCCGCCTCTTTCCCTCCCTGCGGCTGGACGCCGCGACGCACGACTACGAGCACGATGAGCTGGATGGCGAGGGCGACGTCCAGATGGCCTTCGCGCTGCGGACGCGGACGGTGAACCTGCTCCTTCGGCAGGGCGCCATCGGCCCTTTCACGGACGGGGCATGGGGCGCCTCCGGGCTGTTCAAGGAGTACGCTTCCACGGGGCCGGCCGCGCTCACCCCCGCGGCGGATTCACGGGCGTTCGGGGTGTTCGCCTTTCAGGAGCTCGCCCCCTGGGCGGGCGGTCCGGCGCTGCAGCTGGGTGGACGCTTCGACCACTACGGCATCGCGTCGCAGAGCAGCCCCAAGTTCGGCACCGGCACCGAGCGGGCGTTCCGCGCCCTTTCCGGATCGGTCGGCGTGCGTGTCCCGATCGTGGAAGGGGTCTCCGGAAGCGTCAACGCCGCCCGCTCGTTCCGCGCGCCCACCGTGGAGGAGTTGTTCTCGGGCGCGCCGCACGCGGGAACGGGCTCGGTGGAGTTCGGGGACCCCGCGCTGGAAGCAGAGCGCGGGCAGGGGGTGGAGGGGGTGCTCCGGGTCCAGAACCGCCGCTGGAACGGGCAGTTCGCCGCGTACCGCAACGCGATCTCCAACTACGTCCATCTCGCTGCCAGGGGCGACACGCTCATCGACGGGGCGGCCCTCCCCGTCTTCACCTACGCGCAGGACGACGCCGTGCTCCGGGGCGTCGAAGGCTCGCTGGAGTGGGCCGCGCGAGAAGGCCTGGTCCTCGGCCTCCGCGGCGATCTGATCCGCGCCGCCCAGCGGGACGGAACTCCGCTCTCCTTTATGCCCCCGGCGCGCATCGGCGGGCTCGCCCAGTGGGAGCGGGGCATCTTTTCGGTGGGCGGCGACCTGCACCACGAGTTCCGGCAGGACCGGGTGGGCTCCGCCGACGAGCTCCCCACCGATCCGCACACCGTTCTTCGCCTGAACGCGGGGGTGCGCGTGCTCCGCGGGGGGGTGGTGCACTCGGTGAGTGTGCGCGGGGAAAACCTCGGCAACTCGCTCCACCGGGAAGCGACCAGCCGCATCAAGGAGTTCGCCCCCAACGCGGGGCGTAACGTTGCGCTGGTGTACCGGGTGTTTTTCTGAAGATGCAGTACCCCGGAGAAACACGCTGAGCGGGCGTGTTTTTCCGGGTCGGACGTACTACTTCTGAACCAGGGCGCCCATCGCCCGACGTACCGTGGAGGGTTCTGCGAATGTTGGAAGCTGATATCTCGTACAAAGGATTGATCTTCGAAGAGCTACTCCGGAGCGGGCTTTCTGCGGAGCAGTACAGGCAAGCCGGGCAGCGGCTACGAGGGTCTTCCTCGCAGCAATTGATCGATCTCGCCGGACCCACCTTTTCGGCCGACGAACGGCGGGATCTCGAGGCACTGCTACAGTGGCCCGGATCCTATGCCAGCGGAAATCCGGGGGAGCTGCCCTTTCCGCCGACCCTGCGCGACCGCACGCGCGAGGAATTGCTCCGCCAGGCCGAGCGCTCCGGACCGGGGGGGTACGCCTGCACGGTTCTGGCCTACATGGATGCCCGTGCGCGCGCATTCTGGCGCCTGGCGGCCCGAGCACACTGCGCGTAGGCTGTTTTTTGCTCCACATACAAACCACGCCCGAGAGGAAGGCAAACATGTCCAGGATTCCAGTTTCAATGAACACCATCCGCACGGCCGCACCCGCGCCCGAACGACACCGCCGGCGGCGCACGGGCTTCGCAGGAGCCTTACTTGTGTTCGGGACGGTCTTTGCGCTGCAGGCGTGCGACGACGGTCCGACCGAGGCCAGCCGACCATCCCGCATCAATGATGCGACGGGCGACTTCCTTGCCAGCTTCGTCGGCCCCAACAACGCCGATCTTGATGTGGTCCGCGGGGAGGTGTCCTTTGACAGACAGAACTTCGTATTCGAGAGCACGTCGGCCGGCCCGATCGGGACCACGCAGGGTGCCCTGTTCGTGTGGGGCGTCAACCGCGGGGCGGGCACGGCGCGCTTCGGCGAGCTTGCCCCCGGCGTGCTGTTCGATGCGGTGGTGGTCATCCGGCCCGACGGGACGGGCCAGGTTGTGGACCTCACCGCGACCCCGCCCGCGGCGACGCCCCTCCCCGCGGGCAGCGTCTCGATCAACGGCGCCGAGCTGCGGGCCCAGGTCCCGGCCAACCTTCTGCCGTCCCGCGGGTTTCAGCCAGCGCAGTACACGGTCAACCTGTGGCCGCGCGTGGGCGTGGGTGACAACAACCAGATCTCCGACTTCGCCCCGGACAACCGCAACGTGCCGGTACGGGTGACCCAGTAACGCACCCGGGTACCTGTTCGGCAGGGGAAACGGAGGCGCCTGCGGGTGGGGATCTCCGCAGGCGCCTCCGGGCCGGATACCTCGCGCGGATCGGGACAAGCGTGTGCTCAAAGCCAATCTCGGCCGGAACCGAGCACGAATCCTTGACGTGATGATGCTTTCGTGGTTTGGCATCTCTCGATCCACAACCTCTCTGGCATGGCAATCGCACCGGGCACGTCGCGGTGCGTCATCGCGGTCTTTACAGCATGGAGGTAGTCTATGGGCGACATGAACTTCACGGGGTCCCCCCTTGCCGTGGCCGTAACGGCGGCGGTTTTCTCGCCGCGGGTGCGCCAGGTGTTGCATCGCGGTGCGGTGCATGGGCTGGCGGGGATGCTGATTGCCGGGGACGCGGTGACGTCGTTCGCCCGCGGCGTCGGACGCGGCCTCCAGGAGGCAAGCACTGCGGCTCCGGGCCAGGATACTGTAGAACAGCCAGCCGCATCAGCCACACAGGCGGCTCAGAAAGCGGCCGCCGAGCCCAAGACTGCCAGGGCCAGGGCGCGGAAAACCGCCACGCGGCCGGAAGCATCTCCGGACGCCGGAGGGAGCGAGTCCTGATGAGTCAGCCACAAAACGGGCGACCGGATCAGCTCGCGGATCGCGCTGCGGAGCTGGGTGAGCGGGTTGGCCGCTTCGCAGTCTTCGCCCTCCAGCGTATCGAGGACGTGGTCAGAGAAACGACGCCGAGTCCGCGATCCGGGGAGCCAAGCGAAACGGGACCGGAGCCGGCCGGGACCTCCGCCCCGTCGTCGACGCGGCGAGCCGAGGAAATGCTCGATAGCATGGGGGAGCGGCTTGGCCAGCTCGTTTCTCTCGCCGGCCCGCGTGTCCGCAAGCTTGCCGCGCTCGCTCGCGAGGAAGCAGAAGACATCTGGGCCGAAGCGCAGCATGTGCGCGCGGCAAACGAGCGATCGCAATCCGATTCAGGCGCAGAGACCCAGTCGGCCGAGACGCCTCCCCGTGCAGTGTAACGGTGTCGCGCCGCCCATACCGCGGCGCCATAGCACCTCACCTCAACCTGGAAGCAGTCCCCGCAGACCCATCGGAGGACGTCATTGCTGGGTGTGACCCACGGAGCCGATCCTCGTAGGGGGGAAATCCGAGGGACCGCGTGAGCGCAGCTGCGGTCGCGGAAGCCCGCCCCGTTCACTCGATCCCGGGACGGGTGCGCTTGCACCTGCCGGGGTGGTCCGGAGCAGGTCAGCGCAGCGTAGAAGCACAGCTCCGTCAGAAGCGCGGAGTGCACAGCGTCCAGGCGAATGCCCGAACGGGCAATGTTCTCATCCATTTCGACCCGGCGGCGACGGACGAGGAGAGCCTTCTCGCGGCGGCGGGAGGGCTGGAGCTGGACCGGGCAGCCGTACCCGGGGCCGAGCCGGCCCCTTCAGCTGCTCCCCGAGAACGGCGCAGAGGGTCTGGCCGGGCACGGATCCCGGTCCCGGGCCTGGATCGCGATCCAGGCCTGGCTCCCATTGTCGTGGAGAGACTCGAGCGCCGTCCGGGGGTCCGGGCCACGGCGAACCCGCTCACCGGTCGTGTGCTGGTCGAGTTCTCGGGTGAGATCAACCTAGAGGAAGTGGCCGCGGAGCTGGCCGATTGGGAGCGATCGAAGCTGCCGGCCGAGGACGGACCAGAGGATCCGGTCGGACCAATGCGGCTGCCCCTGGGCGCGACGCAGGGGGCCGGAGCGGCCCTCGGGCTCGGCTTGCTCGCCGTGCGCCGGCTGGCCGGCTCTGCGGAGCCGCCCGTTACAAGCGCCGCACCTGCCGTGCTCGCTGGCGCGATCGGCCTGCTGCAAGCCTTCCCCGCCGTGCGGAACCGACTGCGTGACCACCTCGGGCCGGACGCCGACCTTCTCCTCAGCGCGGCCAGCATCATTGGCCTGACCCTCTCAGGCGGGTCGTTCGGCTTGTTGCTCAGCGGCATGGAAGCGCTGCGCCTCTTCACCGAGGCACGTGCGCGAAGGGAGGCGTGGCGCCGCTACGAAGATCGGCTCGGGGATCCGGCCTCCGCGCAACCGGGCGCCGTGATCCATCCGGAGCCGGGCGAGCGAACTCCGCTCGGGGCCCGGGTGCTGGAGGGTTCCGGTACCGCCGCTGGGGGCGATGGCTTGCCCGTGCCGATCCGTCCGGGAGACCGCGTCGCCGCCGGTGTGCGGCTGTACGGCGGACCCTTTGCATTGGAGCTGTTCGGCGATGATCGGTTTGCGCCGGAGCCCCGGCCCGCGCCCCTCCCCGAGTCGGGCTACGAACGCTACGTCAAGGCGATGGCGCCGCTCTCGCTGGCGTACGCGGGGATCACGCTCCTCCTCACACGCTCGCCCGCCCGGGCCTTTGCGGCGTTGTTGCTGGTCAACGCTCGCGCGGCGGTGATCGGGGCCGAAGCCGCCAACGCCGGCGCATCTGCCCGGGTGCTGCGGTCCGGAGTCACGGTGGTCGGCGCGCACCCCGGTCAATACACACGCCTACCACGCATCCTCCTGCTCGATTCGCCGCGCGTGCTCACCGAGGGCTTCGAGACCAGCGGTGTTCTGCCATTGGCGGAACTCGACGCATCCGAGATCCTCGCGCGGGCGGCGGCGGTCGCCGCCGCGGCAGAATCACCGTGGGGGAGCGCCTTCCCGGCGGGTGGCGCGGCGGCTGTCGAGGGGTCCTTCGACGGCAGGGCTGCCAGCGCATTGATCGAAGGTATACGGTACTCGCTCGCGCCGGGCGATGGCGGGGATTCTGTTCCGCCCGCGGTTCGCCCCCGGCACCGCGGCGAGTACCCATTGCTGCTCCGCAGCGGGCCAGACGAGCGCCCGCTCGGAATCGTTGTGCTGCGGCCGCGCCTTGCCCCGGAGATGGCCGACCTGGTCCGGGCGTGCCGGCGCCACGAGGTGGAGCTATCGATACTCACCGGCGGAGATCCGCCCGCGGCGCAGGAGGTCGCCGACCGCGCGGAGGTGCCGCTCATCTCGCAAGCGGATGCGGTGGAGGTGATCTGGGCGAGGCAGGAAAGAGGAGCTCGGGTCGCGTTTCTTTCGGACAGTCCACACGCCGCGGCGGCGTTCGCGGCCTGTGATCTAGCCATTGGGATCACTGATGGCCGCAGCCGCTTTCCGGCCCCCGCGGATCTGCTGGCACCAGACCTCAGCGCGGTCGCCGCAATTGTCGAGGCGGGTGCCCGCCGGGACGTGGCGGTGCGCGACTCGGTTGCGCTTTCCATGCTGGGCAACGCCGCTGGCGCGGCGTGGGGTTTCCGGCGGGAATCCGGCGTGGAGGGTGCCTCTCTCCTCACGAACATCGCCGCACTCGGCGCTCTCACCGCCGGGTGGGCACGGCTCCGCGGGGGAGAGCGGACGTGGTCCTCCATCTCGCACGTCGTCGATCCACACCCCGAGCGATGGGGACGGCGCAGCATCGCGAGCGTGCTGCAGGCCCTGGGCACCACCGAAGCGGGTCTCTCGGCGGAACAAGCGGCGGCGCGATGGCGCCAGGCACCGCCGATCCTCCACCGGAACGGGATCCAGGCCGCGATCCTGGACCAGCTCCGCTCTCCGCTGACCGCAATCCTCGGTGTGGGTGCGGGTCTCTCTATTTTCATGGGGGAGACGGCCGAGGTGGTCATGATCGGTTCGATGTTGGTGGCCAACATCGCCGTCGGCGCCTGGCAGGAGCGGCAGACCGAGGAAGCCGCGGAAGCGCTGGAGCAAATGGGAAGCGCCGTCGCGCGCGTTCTCCGGGACGGCGGTGCTGTGACCCTGTCCGCGGGCGAAATCGTGCCCGGAGATGTGCTCCTGCTGGCCCGGGGCGACCGGGTCGTCGCCGACGCTCGCTTGATCAGCGCCGAAGGGCTGGAAGTGGACGAGGCGGCCCTCACCGGAGAATCAGTACCGGTGTCCAAAGCTCCCGAAGGCGGTTTGGATGCCGACCGTGTTATCCTCGAGGGCAGCGACATCACCGCCGGAACCGGATCCGCCGTGGTGGTGGCCGTCGGGCGCCACACCCGCCTGGGCGCCATCGCTGCCGCGCTCGCCTCGGAGGAGCCGCAACGGCAGAGCCCGTTGACCACGCGACTGAACCACCTGCTACGACGGGTATTGCCGGTTGCCGTTACGGGGGGGGGAATCGTGGCCGTTTCGGGACTTCTGCGGCGTCAACCGCTGGTGCCGCAGCTCGCGCTTGGCGCGACCGTCGCGCTGACTGCTGTGCCCGAAGGCCTGACCCTTTTAGCCGCACTAGGGGAGGCGGCGGTTGCCCGTCGCCTGGCCAGCCGCAATGCGCTTGTGCACAGACCGTCGGCTGTTGAGGCTCTCGGGCAGGTGGATGTGGTCTGTGCGGACAAGACGGGGACGCTGACGGAGGGCCGGCTCGCCCTGGGTGTCGTGGCGGATATAGACCAGGAAGCCAGCTTGCCTGCCGAACTCGCGACGGACTTGCGTTACGTGCTGCTCACCGCCGCCCTCGCCGGTCCGCACCCCGACGCCACGGACGCCATGGCGGATCCGACGGATGTGGTCGTCGCTCGGGCTGCCGAGGAGGTTGGCCTCGGCGCCGAGTTGCGGGTGGAGCGCGGGGCAACCTTTGCGTTCCGCGCTGCACGGTCTTTTCACACCTCCGTCGCCGGGGGGCGTCTCTGCGTGGAGGGTGCGGCAGAAGCGCTCGCCCCCCGGTGCACCCGTGTGCGCCGGGCCGGAGAGGAACGCCCGTTGGACGCAGCTAGCCGGCGCGAGTTGCTGGCCAGGGCCAAGCAGCTCGGTGATCGGGGCTTGCGCGTGCTCATGGTAGCCGAAGGAGCGCCCGAGAACTCCGTCGACGATCCGCACGGACTCGTCGCTCTCGGCTTTTTAGGCATCCGGGACCCGTTGCGGTCCGGAGTGCCAGCCGCTGTGCAACGATGCCACGATGCGGGGATCCGCGTCATCATGCTCACCGGGGACCACCCGGCCACGGCTCGGGTCATCGCCCGTGAAGCCGGGTTGCGGGGCGACGACAGCGAGGTGCTTACCGGGGCCGAGATCGCCGAGCTCCGCGATACCCAGCTCGACGAGCGATTGGAGGGTACGACAGTCATCGCCCGGGCCACCCCCCTGGACAAGCTGCGGATCGTCGAAAGCCTCCAACGGCGTGGGCACGTCGTCGCCATGACCGGCGATGGGGTCAACGACGCGCCGGCACTACGAGTTGCGGACGTCGGAGTGGCAATGGGCCGGGGTGGGACGGAGGTTGCCCGCCAGGCGGCGGACTTGGTGCTGGTCGACGACGACTTCTCCACCCTGGTGGAGGCGTTCGTGGAGGGGCGCAGCTTCTGGCGGAATCTCCGCAGCGCGCTCGGCCTGCTCCTAGGAGGGAACCTGGCCGAGCTCGGGCTCGCCGTTGGCGGGAGCGTGCTCGGAGCCGCCTCGCCGCTCACCGGGCATCAGTTCCTTGCGGTGAACCTGTTGACGGATGTTCTCCCTGCCCTCGCCGTAGTCCTCCAACAACCCGAGCACCACGATTTGGCAGCACTCGCCCGGGAAGGTAGCGCTTCGCTGGATGCGCCATTGCGTAACGAGATCTTGAGCCGCGCCACGGCGACGGCCCTGCCGTCACTTGCCGCTTTCCTCATAGCGCTGCGCTCCGGCGGGTTGCCGCTTGCGCGCACCGTCGCTTTTGCCAGTGTGGTTGCCACCCAGCTCGCCCAAACCTTCGACGTGGGCGGGGACGAAGGCAGTCTCACCCGTTCCGTACGCGGCGTCGCGATCGGTTCGGCCGCCGCGCTCGCGGGTACCGTCATGGTGCGTCCACTGCGCGACTTCCTTGAGTTGGTTCGGCTGACATCGGGCGGCTGGGCTCTGGTTTCAGCGGCGACGATCAGCGCCGTTGTGCTGGCCCGCGCGCTTGAGGTTCCGATTTCCCCAGCTCCCGCACATATCGCCGGCCCGTCGGGTACAGCGCTCGCGTAAGCTTTACCCCCGAGGCACGAGCTCTGCCCTGCGGCCGGGCTCGTGCGGAGTCGACCAGGGCAGCGCGAGCGACGAGCACCTGTCCGGGAGCGACGCTATTCGACGTGCTCCATGGCGCGTTCGGCGGAACGGGGGAACCCGCCCATAATCAGGAGAAGCACATGAACGGACGGATCCACGTACTCCTCGTCGGGGGGATTTTCCTACAGGCGGCTTGCACCGCCCCCGCGGGTGAACAGCCGCAGGCAAACGCCGCCGAAACCGCGGCCCAGCAGCCCGCTCCGGCGAGCACCATCGACTGGGCGGCCGTGGACGCCGCGATGGGGCGAAGCGGCTCCATGCAGCCCGGCGATGTGTACAAGTTCAGCATGCCCCGCTCGGACCTGAGCGTCACTTCCGAGGGAGTGCAGATCGAGCCGGCGCTCGCCCTCGGCTCCTGGCTCGCCTTCAAACCGTCGGGTCCGGACGAGGCGGTGGCAATGGGGGACCTGGTGCTGACGGAGGAGGAGTACAACCGTGTGATCGCGCGCCTGCAGGAGGGTGGCGTCGGCCAGACGGCCGTCCACAAGCACCTGCTGGAGGAATCGCCCGCGCTCTGGTGGACGCACGTCCACGGCCGCGGCGACCCGGTGCGGATCGCGCAGACGGTTCGCGAGGCGCTCGCGCTGACCGGCACCCCCGCGCAGAGCCCCTCCGGCGACGCCTCCGAGGCAATCGATCTCGACACCGCGCAGATCAGCCGGATCCTGGGCCACGGCGGCAACGTGAGCGGCGGCGTCTACCACGTCAGCGTGCCGCGGGCGGAAACGATCCGGGCGATGGGGATCGAGGTCCCGGCCTCGATGGGGACCGCCATCGCGCTCAACTTCCAGCCCACGGGAGGCGGCAGGGCGGCGATCAACGGCGACTTCGTGATGACCGTCGGGGAGGTCGACAACGTCATCCGCGCGCTGAAGCAGAACGGCATCGACGTGGTGGCGCTGCACAACCACATGCTGGACGAGGAGCCCCGCCTCTTCTTCATGCACTTCTGGGCCAACGACGACGCGACGAAGCTCGCGCGCGGGCTCCGCGCCGCCCTGGACCGGACGAACTCCGCGCGAAGCGGCTCATGAGCACGGCGCGCCGAGTGAGGCCGCCATCCCTGCGGGCCTTCAACCGTCCCCTTTCGCACCCCGTTCGGCGAGCGGGACTTCGAAGCGGCAGCGAGGGCGCTCACCCTTGTGGCAGTGCTCGCGCACCGCCACCCCCACCACTTCGGTGAGTAGCGCCTCCGCCAGCTTGCACACCTCCGGGTGGTCCGGCACCAGGGCCGCGAGCGGACAGCTGTAGCCGCGGATCATCACGGCGCCGTCCTTCCGATCGCCGGACCGGCCGCTATACGCTGCAGGTGCGCTGAGGCGACGAGGCGGAACGGGGCGTACAGACACCGTAGCGGCGGGTCCGCACCCGGCTCCGTCGCTCAAGTAGGAAGTCCATGATGAATTACCCACTCCCGCTGCACCCGGACGCGCTTGAGGATCTGTCCCTCGAGGAGCTCGCCGCACGGCTGGAGCGCGATCTGCAGCGGCCTATTCTGCCCAACCTGAAGAGCTGCGCCGCCGCTCCGAGGAATGGCTGAAGCGCGCCAAAGAGCTACTTCGCAAAAACTTTGATCGGGCGCGGGACTGGCACAGGTAGCCGCGTGGTTCTTCGCGTATTCCGTGGTCCGCCTTGCGGACCGCGAACCCGGACACTCCAGCGGTTCCCTCGTCTTCCTGGGAGTAACGATGCAGCCTAACCCCGGCCCCCGGCCCCCGATCGACTCGCCGGAGACGGCGCGGGCCGGCGCACACGCGTTCTTCCGCCTGGCTGAGCGCTGGGCGGTGACGCGCGCCGAGCAGGGCACCCTGCTGGGGCTGCGCTCGACGAGCCCGCTCGACAACTGGCGCCGGAGCCCGCCCGCCTCGCTCCCGCCCGACACGATGGAGCGGATCAGCTATCTGCTCCACATCTACCGCTCGCTCCGGCAGATCTTTGAGGCGGACCGGGCCGACGAGTGGATCCGCAGGACCCACTCGGGCGCGCCCTTCCTGGGACAGAGCGCGCTCGACTACATGCTCCGTGGGCAGGTCCGGCACCTGCTCGATGTGCATCGCTATCTCCAAGTGCCTGCTTCGGGGGTATTTTGACGTGTGATCCCTCCACCGCGTCGCGGATTTGCTTTGGAATCGTGATCTGGCCCTTGCTCGCGATGCGCATGATCGGGTTCGGCGCGGGGAGAGTCTTACTTCCGGGGTAATCTACACTGCGTCGGGCGCGGTTCCTGCGGGCCAGGTGGGCGGCGCGCACGAATCCGGGCGAGAGGGTGTCCATCGGCAAAGATGATCGACAGCCGGTCCAATCGGTCTGGATGGCCAAACGGGGACGTGCCGGGGCTACGACGCCCGAAAGCGAATCTTTGGGCGCAAGCGATGAGTCCCTCGCTGGTACACGAGACGGTACATCGGCGGTGCACAGGAGGGACCGGTTCCGATCGGCGGTCGGGCGGGATGTAGCTCGAAGACCCCGGTGATTCTCGGCAGTGATCGGTTCCGATCCGGAACCGCCGGTCTACCGGGCCGCACTCGAAATGCGCTGCCTTACCGCTGTCACCGCCGCTGCCAATGTGCTTGCGCATCCTGCGCGGAATCCGTAAACTGCCATCGGCAGGTTG
>JALZKG010000242.1 GCA_030859365.1 Gemmatimonadota bacterium | reverse complement strand
CCCCGGCCCAGAGCAGGCTGCGGCGCTGCTCCGGGGAAAGCCCCTCCGACGCTTCCCCCGCTTCCCCGGTGTGGGCCCCGAGCCGAGGCTCCAGCACCCGCTCGGTCACGAGCGTCCCGGCCACGGTAAATACCGGGACCAGCGCCGCCATCAGGAACCAGTTGGCGGTGGGGAGCACGGTGTACTGCGGGTCCAGGATCTGCGCCGCGGGGGTGGTGAAGCCGGCGAGCAGCGGGTACAGCCCGGTCAGGAGCAGGTTGGCGCTGAAGCCGCCGGACACCCCCGCGAACGCGGCCGCCAGCCCCGCGATCGGGTGGCGCCCCACTCCGTGGAAGATCACCGCCCCAGCGGGATCAGCACCACGTACCCCGCGTCCACCGCGAGCGAGGAGAGCATCCCCGCGAGCACGATGAAGGCGGTGATCGACCGCGGCGGGACGCTGCGCACCATGGCGCGCAACGCGGTCTCGATCAGCTCCGATTTTTCCGCCACCCCGATCCCGAGCATCACCACCAGCACCAGCCCGAGCGGGGGGAAGGTGGCGAAGGTGCGGGGCATCTCCACCAGGATCCGCTGCACCTGGTCGCCGGCGAACAGGTTGACCGGGGTCACCTCCTCCCCGGTGCCGGGGTGGACGGCGCTCACCCCCGCCGCGGAGGCGAGCCAGGAAGCGACCATCACCAGCGCGATCATCCCGACGAACAGGGTGATCGGGTCCGGAAGGCGGTTTCCGGCCCGCTCGACGGCGTCGAGCCAGCGAAGGGTGCGGGAGCGCGTCGCCTGAACTTGGATCGCTGTCCTCGGGCGGGGGTGAGCGGTACATCTAACTCCCGCGGCGGCGGCGGGAAAGGCGGCGCTCCCCGCCCCAGAGCGAAAACGTTGGGAACGTGTGGCTTGACACGCCGCGGGGGAGGGGGTACGGTGTACGGGAGCGGTGCGTTTCCGCGCCGCGCTCCCCCTGCCATCCCCCGTCTGAGGCGCCATGAAGGAGCTGGTCACCCTCCAGGTCAACGGCGAGGCGCACCAGGCGGCGGTCCCCACGCACTGGACGCTGCTGGAGGCGCTGCGCTACACGCTGGGGCTCACCGGCTCCAAGCAGGGGTGCGACAAGGGGGACTGCGGCGCCTGCACGGTGTGGCTGGATAGCGCACCCGTGCTGTCGTGCATCACCCCGGTGTGGGAGGCGGAGGGGCGCCCGGTCCGCACCGTGGAGGGGCTGGCCGGCTTCCGCACCCCGCCCGGCGTTCCGCACCCGCTGCAGGACGCGTTCGACCTGTGCGGCGCGGCGCAGTGCGGCTTCTGCACCCCCGGCATCCTGATGAGCGCCGCGGCGCTGCTGGAGGCGAACCCCGCGCCCACCCGCGACGAGATCCGCGAGGCGCTTTCCGGCAACCTGTGCCGCTGCACCGGCTACACCAAGATCCTGGACGCGGTGGAGATGGCGGCGGGCACCCTGCGCGAGCAGGGGGTGGAGGCGTGAGCGGCCCGGACCCTCGCTTCGAGAGCGCCCGCGGCGGCGTTCCGCCGGACGAGCCCGAGGTGGCGGAAGCGCACACCCCGGTCGCGGACCACGCGCCGTCGCACGCGGGGGAGCCGCTCGCCGCCGAGGGTGATTCCGCGGAGCGCGCCCGCGCCTTTCGGGTGATCGGCACGCCGCAGCGCAAGCTGGACGGGCTGGAAAAGAGCACTGGCCGCGCCCGCTACACCGACGATCTGGTCCTTCCAGGGATGCTGCACGGCAAGATCCTGCGCTCGCCGCACCCGCACGCCCGCATCGTGCGCATCGACACCTCCGCCGCCGAGGCGCTGCCGGGGGTCCTCGCGGTGGTGGTCGGGACGGAGATGCCGATCCCCTTCGGGATCATCGTCTGGACGCCCGACGAGCAGGCGCTCGCCACGGAGCGGGTGCGCTACATCGGCGACGCGGTGGCGGCGGTGGCGGCGACCGACGAGGACACCGCGAACGAGGCACTCCGCCGCATCCACGTCGAGTACGAGGTGCTGGAGGCCATCTTCGACCCGGAAGAGTCCGCCCGCCGGACGGACGTGCAGATCCACGAGGCGAAGCGCGAGGGGCATAACGGCAACATCTCCAAGATCGTCCGGCTGGAGTTCGGCGACGTGGACGAGGGATTGAAACGGGCCGACGTCGTGGTGGAGGGGGAATACTTCTTCGAAGGGACCACGCACACCCCCATCGAGCCGCACTGCGCCCTCGGCCAGTGGGAGGAGGGCGGGGCGCCGAACGGGCGATTGACGGTGTGGAGCAGCACCCAGGTGCCGCACTACCTGCACCGCGAGCTGGCGCGGGTGCTGGAGCTGGACCCGGCCCGGGTGCGGGTGATTCAGCCGCACGTCGGTGGCGGCTTCGGCGGCAAGTCGGAGCCCTTCGACCTGGAGTTCTGCGTCGCGAAGCTGGCCATGAAGACGGGGCGTCCGGTCAAGATCCTCTACACCCGCGAGGAGGTGTTCCTCGCCCACCGCGGACGCCACCCCTTCCGGATGAACTACCGGGTGGGGGCGACGGCGGACGGCAGACTGACCGCGGTGGACGCGCGCACGCTGCTGGACGGCGGCGCCTACTCGAGCTTCGGCCTGGTGACCACCTACTACTCCGGACAGCTGCTCACCGCACCGTACGAGATGCCGGCGTACCGCTTCGATTCCACCCGCGTCTTCACCAACAAGCCGGCGTGCGGCCCCAAGCGGGGGCACGGCAGCGTGCAGCCCCGCTTCGCCTTCGAGGTCACGCTCGACAAGCTGGCGGAGCGGTTAGGCATCGACCCGATCGAGCTGCGCCGCCGCAACTTCATGGGGAGCTTCCGCCGCACGGTGAACGAGCTGCGGGTGACCTCCAACGGCTTCCTGGAGTGCCTGGACGCGGTGGAGCGCGCCAGCGACTGGAAGCGCAAGCACCGCCAAATGGGATATGGACGGGGCGTGGGCGTGGCGGGCTCGTGCTACATCTGCGGGACCAACTACCCCATCTACCCCAACCAGATGCCGCAGAGCGCGGTGCAGCTGCAGGTGGACCGCTCGGGGCGGGTGGCGGTCTTTTCCGGGGCGAGCGACATCGGGCAGGGCTCCACCTCGCTGGTGGCGTACATCGTCTGCGAGGAGCTGGGGGTGCCGCTCGACTACGTGCGGGTGCTCCCCTCCGACACCGACTTCACCCCGGTGGACCTGGGCGCCTACTCGTCGCGCGTCACCTTCATGCTGGGGAACGCCTGCATCGACGCCGCGCGCAAGCTCCGGGCGCTGGTGCAGGACGCGGTGGCCGGGGAGTGGGGGTGCAGCCCGAAGCAGGTGCTGCTCGCCGGCGGCCGGGCGATGGACGGGCGCGACACCGGGCGCAACATCCCCATCGCCGAAGCGTTCAACCTGGCCGAGGCGAAGCACGGCACCCTGGGCTCGGTGGGGAGCTACAACACCCCCAAGGACGTGCACGGCGAGTACCGCGGCGGCACCATCGGCGCGAGCCCGGCGTACTCCTTCACCGCGCACGTGGCCGAGGTGGAGGTGGACCCCGACACCGGCTTCGTGGATGTGCGGACGCTGTGGGTGGCGCACGACTGCGGCCGGGCGCTGAACCCCGTCATCGTGGAGGGGCAGATGGAGGGCTCCGCGTACATGGGCTTCGGCGAGGCGTTGATGGAGGAGCACGTCTTCAAGGACGCGGACCACGGTCGCGCGGGGCTGCATAACGCGCCCAGTCTGCTCGACTACCGCATCCCCACCTCGCTCGACACGCCGGAGCTGCGCAGTCTGATCGTGGAGTCGCTGGACCCGGAGGGGCCGTACGGTGCCAAGGAGGCGGGCGAGGGGCCGCTCCACCCGAGCATCCCCGCCATCGCCAACGCCATCTACGACGCGGTGGGGGTGCGGATGGACGCGCTCCCCTTTTCGCCGCCGCGGGTGTGGCGGGCGCTGCGGGCGAAGGCGGCGGCGGAAGACACGGCGATGGCCGCGGACTGACTGACCCGTGCGACGATTGCCACTCTTTCCGCTTCCGCTGGTCCTCTTCCCGGGCGCCGTGCTGCCGCTGCACATCTTCGAGCCGCGCTACCGGCAGATGATGGCACGCTGCCTGGAGGGGGACCGCCGCTTCGGGCTCGTCTTCCACGACCCGGACCGGAGCGGCGCCTTCGAGATGGAGTCGGGGGAGGTGGGATGTATCGCGGAGATCCTCAAGTTCCAGCCGCTCCCGGACGGCCGGAGCCTGGTGCTCACCCGGGGCCGTGACCGCTTCCGTATCGAGGACGGAATCGAATCTCCGGTCGCGTACTACGAGGGGTTGGTGGACGAGTACCCCGACTTTCGCGGCAAGCCGGACGAGCTGCGGGAGCGGCGCCGCCTGTCCATCGATCTGTTCCACCAGGTGGTGGAGCAGTTGGATGAAAAACCGGACGCGCTCCCCGACATTTCCCCCGCGCGCGAAACCTCCTTCGCGCTGGCGCAGACCATCCGCATCGACCCCGCGTGGCAGCAGGAACTGCTCGAGCTGCGCCAGGAAAGCGAGCGCCTGGACCGGCTGGACGCCATCCTGCACGCCGTTCTCGACGAGACGTCCTGACGCTCCCGGCCCATGCCTCCGGGATCGGCGAATCCCCGGGGCTCCGGGTCTTTTATCCACGGCGTACATGAAGACCCGATTTCGGGATCACCCTCGGAACCCGAAGGTCTCTCCGAGCTGCAAACATTCCTTCCAGGGCAACACACCTTCCGAGCTGGCCGGATGGAAGAGGGAGGAAGCCGCGGCGCAAACCCCGAGCCGGAGAG
>JALZKG010000213.1 GCA_030859365.1 Gemmatimonadota bacterium | reverse complement strand
GGGGCGATCCGCGAAGCGCTCGATCAGGGCGGCGCCCAGTCCCTGACCGTACGGCGGATCCGCGAAGGCGAGATCCCACTCCGGATCGACGTCGTCGAGAAAGCGGAGCACGTCGCCGCGGACCACGGTGGCGCGGTCTCCCGCCTCCAGCGTCGCGACGTTGGCGTGCAGCGTCCGCAGAGCCGGGGCCGCACGCTCCACGAAGACCGCGTGGGCGGCTCCGCGGGAAAGCGCCTCCAGACCCAGAGCGCCGGATCCGGCGAAGAGATCTGCCACCCGGGCGCCCGGAAGATCCCCCGCTACCGCGCTCATCCACGCTTCCCGCACCCGGTCGGTGGTCGGCCGGGTCGCCCGGCCGGGTGGAGCGCCGATCCTGCGCCCGCCCCACCTTCCCGCGACGATCCTCACGCGGGGCGCACGTCGATGAGCTTCGCCTGCACCGACGTTCGTCCGCCCCAGTGATTCTCCTCCAGGCGGAAAGCCGCGTCCATCACGGCGCCTTCGTGCAGCTCGCCCCCGAGACGCGAGCCCATCCCGAAGCCGATCGCGTCGAGCGCTCCCGAGTCCGAGGTGAGGCCGAGCTTGAGGTGCCCGCCCCCCACGACGCGAGCCCCGCTCCCCACCCGGACTCCGCGGGCGGCGAAGACCGGGGCAGGGTTGCCGGGTCCGAACGGCCCCAGGTGGCGGAGCATCCGGACCAGCTCGCCGTCGGCCTCGGCAAGGCGAAGCTCGGCGTCGATCCGGATCTCGGGCACGGGGGCGTCTTCGCCGGTGTCCCGGTGGGCGCGGGCGTTGAACGCGGCGCGGAAGGGTTCCACCCGGCCGGGGAGAATGGAGCAGCCCGCGGCGTAGCGGTGGCCGCCGAAGCGGACCAGGTGCTCGGCGCAGCCGAGCAGCGCGTCGTGGAGGTGAAAGCCGGCGATGGAGCGGGCGCTCCCCCGGGCCTCCCCTCCGCCGTCCAGCGCGATCAGCACGACCGGCCGGTGGATTCGCTCCACCACGCGGGACGCCACGATGCCGATGACGCCGGGATGCCACCCCTCGGCGGCGAGCACGACGCCGCGGTCGCGTGCAGGGTCGTATCCGCGCTCCAGCGCGTCCAGCGCTTCGCGCAGCGTCGCCCGGTCCACGGTCTGCCGCCGCCGATTCTCCGCCTCCAGCAGGGCGGCGATCCGGGCCGCCTCGCTCGGATCGTCGGTGAGCAGCAGCCGAACCCCCTGCATGGCGTCGCCGAGCCGGCCCACCGCGTTGAGCCGCGGCGCCAGCACGTATCCCACCTCCGAGGCGCCGAGCTCCGGCCGGTCGTCGAGCCCCGTCGCGGAGAGCAGCGCCCGGAGTCCGGCGTTCGGCGTCCGCGCGAGCACCCGCAGGCCCCAGCGGACCAGCGTCCGGTTCTCGCCCAGCAGCGGCATCAGGTCGGCCACGGTCGCGACCGCCACCAGATCCAGCAGCGCGTGCAGTCGATCTTCAGGAAAACCCAGCTCCGCGGCGAGCGCGCAGCACAGCTTCCACGCCACCCCCGTTCCGCACAGCCCCTTGTTGGGGTACGTGCAGTCGGGGCGGTGGGGATTGACGACGGCGTTCGTCTCGGGAAGCGTATCGGAAGGGGTGTGGTGGTCGCTGACCACCACGTCGATGCCGGCTGCTCGGGCGCGCGCGATCGCCGCGTGGGCGACGATGCCGCAGTCGACCGTCAGGATCAGCGCGGCGCCGGCCGTCCGGGCCGCCCCGATGCCGGCGTCGGTCAGGTCGTAGCCGTCCTGCAGCCGGCGGGGGACGAAGGGTACGGCGCGGATCCCCATCATTCCGAGAGCACGCACCAGCAGGGCGGCGCCGCAGATGCCGTCGACGTCGTAGTCACCGTGCACCAGCACCGTCTCCCGCTCGTTCAGCGCGCGGCGGAGCCGCGCGGTCGCGTCCGCGACGCCGGCGAGCTGCGCAGGGGCTTCGATCTGGGCGGAGTGGGGGCGGAGAAACGCACGCGCGGCGTCGGGAGATCCATGCCCGCGCTGTGCGAGAAGCCGGCAGAGCGGCTCCGGAAGGCTCAGATCGCGCCGCAGCTGCTCGACGGTGCTCCGCTCCGGCGCGGGCACGCCGACCCAGCGGCGCTCGAGCGGAGGAAGCGATGCGGAGATCATGGCGCCAAGGTAACCGCGGCCCCTCCGGGGGAGCAAGCCGCCGCGCGCCGGGGATCAGCCCTGCAGACGCAGCAAGCGGTGCTCGCCCACCGTGGAGGCCTGGGACCAAAAACGCGCCCCGAGCGGCGGAGCGGCGAGCAGCGCTTCGGCCGCCTCCGGAGTCACCGGCCGGCTGAACAGATATCCCTGCCCGTACTCGCAGCCGAGGCGGCGGATCTCCTCCAACTGGTCGAGGGTTTCGATCCCTTCGGCGATCACCTGGAGCCCCAGCCCATGGGCGAGTGCGACGATGGTGCGCACGAGGGCGACGTCGTGCTGTCCCTCGCCCATGCGGCTCACGAAGGAGCGGTCGATCTTGAGCGCGTCTAGCGGGAACTGGTGCAGGCAGTTGAGCGACGAATACCCGGTGCCGAAGTCGTCCATGTACAGCTGAATGCCCAGCGCCTTCAGCCGCGCGAGCGCGTTCGCCGATGCGCCGCCCGCCTCCATGACGACGCTCTCCGTGATCTCCAGCTTGAGGTGGGCGGCATCCAGCCCGGATTCGCGGAGCACCTCCGCGATCCAGTCGACCAGCTCCGGCTGCCGGAACTGCTTGACGGACAGGTTGACGCTCATGCAGAGGGGGAGTTCTTCGCCGAAGCGGAGCTGCCACTCGCGCGCCTGGCGGCACGCCTGCCGGAGGACCCAATGCCCGATGTCGCTGATCAGCCCCACCTCCTCCGCCAATGGGATAAACTCCGCCGGCGAGATCGGTCCGCGGTCCGGGTGATGCCAGCGGAGAAGCGCCTCGAACTCGTGGATGCGGCCGCTCCGCAGGCAGACGATCGGCTGGTAGACGAGATGGAACTCGTCGCGCTCCAGCGCTCGCCGCAGGTCCGTTTCTAGCTGCAGACGGGTCAGCGCCTCCGCGTGCATCGCGCGGTCGAAGACCTCGTATCGCGCCTGCCCCGTGGCCTTGGCACGGTACATCGCCATGTCCGCGTTGCGGAGGATGTACTCCGGCTGCTCGTAGTCCGCCGAGCCGAGGGTGATGCCGATGCTCGCCGAGCTGAACGTCTCGTAGCCGTTCAGGTTGATCGGGGCAGCCATCTCCTCCTGGATCCGGTCGGCGACGCGAGTCGCTTCGGCGATGCCGTCGATCCGTTCCAGCAGAATCGCGAACTCGTCACCCCCGAAGCGCGCGACGGTGTCGCCCGGCCGCAGGCACCCCTGCAGGCGGCGGGCGACGCTCACCAGAAGCTGGTCGCCGACCTGATGGCCGAGGCTGTCGTTGACCACCTTGAAGCGGTTCAGGTCCATGAACAGCACGGCGAAGCGGTGGCCTTCCCCCCGCTGCCCTCGCCGGATCGCATGCTCCAGCCGCTCCATGAAGAGCCGGCGGTTGGGGAGCCCCGTCAGTGCGTCGTGCAGGGCGGTGTGCACCAGCGTTTCCTCGGCGCGCTTGCGATCGGTGATGTCGAGCAGTGTGCCGATCACCGCCCCCATCCCGTTGAAGAGGGTACGCGTGGCGTGGAGCTCGACCTCCACGTCGGTGCCGTCCGCCCGAACTCCGCGAAAGCCGAAGCGAGCGGCGTCGGGCTCGCCGCTCTCCCGCCGGCTCAGATAGTCGACGAAGAGCGCCCGATCCGGCTCGTCGGCCAGAGCCCCGGTCGACGCGAGCTCCAGAACGAGGCCCCCGTCGTAGCCGAAGATTTCACAGAATTTGGGATTCGCATATACCACCCGATCCTTCTGAACGATGAAGATGCCGACCAGCGACTGCTCCACGAGCCCGCGAAACTTGGCTTCGGCGGCTCGCTCCGCCGCTTCCGCGCGTTTTCTCTCGGTGATGTCCTCGAGCACCCCTTCGTAGTAGACGACGTGTCCGCCGCCGTCCCGCACCGCACGCGCGGTGTTCCGTACCCAGATGATGCTTCCGTCGCGGCGGCGCTGCTGAAGCTCGAAGCTGCGCGCCTCCCGGGCGTGCATCGTAGATGCCTGCCAGCGCCAGCGGTCGTCTGGATCCACGTAGAGCGAGTCCTCCGGCGCCGACCCCAACGCTTCCAGATCGGGGTAACCGAGCATCTGCGCGAGCGCGGGGTTGGCGGCGAGGTACTGCCCCTGCAGCGCGGCCCGGTACAGCCCGACGGGAACTCCCTCGAACAGTCCGCGGTAGCGCGCCTCGCTCTGCCGCAGCGCCTCCTCCGCCCGCTTCGCCTCGGTGATGTTCACGGCGACGCCGCGCAGGCTGCACACCCGTCCGTCGTCGCCGTGGATCACACGTACGCTGTCGCGCAACCAGACCACCCACCCGTCGCGAGCGACCACGCGGTACTCCAGCTGCTGGTCCTTCCCGGTACGTACCGCGTCGCGGTGCATCTCGGCGACTCGCGCGCGGTCCTCCTCGTGGACGGTCCGCATTGCGAACCCCGGCTCCGAGAGCCAGCGCTCGACCGGGTAGCCGAGCAGCGTCTCCACGTGCTGTCCCACGCAGGTGAAGGCGCGTGTCGCCACCTCCATTTCCCAGACCAGCGCGTGGAATCCATCCACAAAGTCGCGTAGCCGCCGCTCGCCCCGCCCGATCTCCGCCCGCAGCTGTGCCTGCTGCTCCTCCGCCACGCGGCGGCTGGCCGTGATCAGGGAACGCCGTACGATGAGCGCCGCGGCCGGGGTGACCACGACGACCACGAAGATCTGCTGCAGATGGAGAGGAGAAAGCCAGAAACCTTTGCCTGACAGAGCAAACAGGTGGACCAGATACAGAAAGGAGAGGGCCGCCGCCAAAAGGCCGCGACGCGCTCCCCCGATGCATACCGCGCACCCGACAGCGACGATCAGGACCGCGGTCGGATCCTCCTGGAATACCAGCACCAGTGCCGTCACCAGCAGGGCCGCCGAACCCACAACTCCGTGCTGCAGCGAGCGATGCGCCGACAGAACGCGTGCGAGGTCGGCCGGGCCGAGAAGTGAAGGAAGGGGCACGGAGGAGTGGAAGCCGGAGGCAGGAGCAGAACGCTCACCGGGGCGATCAGCCCGGAAGGAGGAGGCACGCGGGGGGCGCGCGTCTCCACCATGAAGCAATCTCCGGACCCGGCGAGGAGCGGGCGTACGGCGGGACAGAATGAAAAAACCCGCCTGCAGGCGGGTTTTTTCAGTGGAGCCTGTCGGGATCGAACCGACGACCTCCGCCTTGCAAAGCTACCGGCGGGGCTTTGCTGGCATCCGCCAGCGCCGGAAATGGCGTGTTTCCTACACTCGGGCACCGGTGGGGAGCAGTCGAAGCGGGTGGGGTTTGTTACCGGGATTGTTACCGGACCGGATGGGGGCGTATACTGGAGGCCCACGCCCCTCTCGCCTACCTGCCCCGATGCCCGCCAAGCGCACCAGCCGCGTCTACTCGAAAAATGGACGCTTCTACGGAGACTTCCGCGACTACGCCGACGTAGGCGGGAAGCTGGAGGCACTGAAGCCGCCGGGGTCCCACGGCGCGACGACGGACGCCGACATTGCTACCAAGCTGGCGGCCGCCCGGGTGAAGGATCTGGAGGACCGGCGCCGGCGCCGACACCTGAGCGGGACGGAGCAGCAGTCCACGCTCGGCGCGTACGCGGAGCGGCACCTGGAGCTGAAGGACGAGTCGGGCAAGGTGACGCGGGACCACCTGGAGGCCACGGAGCACCACCTGCGGGCCGCGGTGGAGTTCTTCGGCATCGACCGGGACCTGGCGACGATCTCCCCCCAGGACGTCCAGCGCTGGGTCGGCCACCTGCAGAAGAGCAGGAGCAGGGGGCGGACGCTTTCGGACGGCACGGTACGCAAGTACCTCAACGCCCTGTCGAACCTGCTCCGCCGGGCGGTGTCGGAGCGGTACGTGGACGTGAACGCGGTGCGGGACCTGATGGAGAAGCCGCAGGGCGCCCGGCACGAGGCTGCGTGGCTGGAGATCCCGGACGCGGCGCTGTTCCTGGAGGCGGCGCGTCTCTGGAGGCCGGATCCGCGCTTCTCGCGCCCCAACCCGGCCATGTACGCGATCATCGCCACGCTGCTGCTGACCGGCGGGCGAGAAAGCGAGGTGATGGGGCTGGACGTGGAGGACATCTCCTTCGATCGCCGGACGATCACCTTCCGGCCGAACCAGTGGCGCCGGCTGAAGACGCGCACCTCCCACCGAACGCTGCGCATGTGGCCGCAGCTGGAGGAGATTATGCGCGCCTACGTCTTCGGCGGCAACGCGCCCCGCTCGGGGCTGCTCTTCCCTTCCCACCGGGCCAACGCGAAGACGGGGCGGATCCCCGACACCCGGAAGAGCTTGGACGCCATCGCGGCCACCGCGGGGTGGAAGCCCGGCGAGGTTCGCACGAGGGTCTTCCGGACCACCTACGCGACCGCACGCCTGCAGACCCTGGACAACGGCGCGCCGGTGGCCGTGTGGACCGTCGCCCGCGAGCTCGGGCACGCCTCCACCTCGATGTTGGAGCGCATCTACGGGAAGCTCGGTCAGGTTCGCCACCGCAAGGAGGTGGTGGAGTACCGGGTGGAGCAGCACCGGGAGCCGCTCGGCGAGCGGCTGGAGAAGCTCCGAGCGATGTAGTGCCG
>JALZKG010000168.1 GCA_030859365.1 Gemmatimonadota bacterium | reverse complement strand
TGAGCGGCCATCGGATCACCATCGTCATCGAGGCGGGGCGAGCCCCGCTGTGGAGCCGCTTCGTAAGGGAGCTGAACCGGCTGTATCCGGCGCGGGGCTCACCCCGACCCCCGGCCCTGCCCACCCCCGCGTAGCACCCCTCGGGCGGGGAATCGGGACGCAGAGCACCCTCCAGATTGGCTCTGGGGGAAGGGGGCCTGTCGCCGTAATCCGCCCGATCGACTCTTGCGGCAGGCGATCGCGACAAAGAAAGCGAAAATCGTTCTTCTCGATCGGCTACGTGAATAACCGAGGATCAGGGGAGCTGGGGGGAGCACTGGGCCGGGGGAGGCCTTCCGGTAACCTCTCGGACAGGTACGTTCCCAGCCGCTCGACGAAGTGCTTCACCCGCTCGGCGTGCGCCTGCACCTGATCCGGTGCAATCCGTATCTCGTCTGCGAGCCGCTCCACCGACTGCCAGTTGAGTACGCGATGTCCCAGGCGCTTCGCGACCGCGTTACCGCCGCTTCGCCGCCGACTCCGAGCTGACGCGCGATCGAGATATGGTGGGTGGGGTGCCCGGGAGCGCCGCGCAATACGAGCCGCGCGGCTGCGGGACTTGCCCCGGGCGCGCGCGGCTTCGATACTGCTCCCGGAAGCCCCGCGTCGCCGGCGCGCCGTTCAGTTCCCCGCACAACGAGGATGTATGGACATCGATGTGGCCCGCACCCGCCGGGAGGGAACCTTCGATCGGGACGCGTACTGGCGCGCGACGCTGCGCCGCCTTCTCTGGCTGCTCGCGGTGTGGGCGCTGGTGGGTCCGGTGATGAGCATCGTCTTCGTACAGGAGCTCAACCAGTGGAGCATCGGCGGCATTCCCTTCGGCTTCTGGATGGGACAGCAGGGCTCCATCTACGTCTTCGTCGCCCTGATCTTCCTCAACGCGTACCTGGCCGACCGTACCGACCGGGAATTCGGCGTCGACGAGACGCCGGAGACCACCCGGCACGTCGTTTCCGGCCACTGAGCGTCTCCGGCCACTGAGCCGCCCTTCCGTCTCGCTTCCGCGGATACGAATTCATGGGGATTCAGGAGTGGACCTACGTGACGGTCGGGCTGACCTTCGCGCTCTACATCGGCATCGCGATCGTCACCCGGGTGAAGACGACGGCGGGCTTCTACGTGGCGGGGCAGGGGGTGTCGGCGCTCGGCAACGGGATGGCGACGGCCGCGGACTGGATGAGCGCGGCGAGCTTCATCTCCATGGCCGGGCTGATCTCCTTCATGGGATACGACGGCGCGGTGTACCTGATGGGGTGGACGGGCGGGTACGTGCTGCTCGCCCTCCTGCTCGCTCCCTTTCTGCGCAAGTTCGGCAAGTTCACCGTCCCGGATTTCGTCGGAGACCGCTACTACAGCAGCACCGCGCGCGTGGTCGCGGTGATCTCCGCCATCTTCGTGAGCTTCACCTACGTGGCGGGGCAGATGCGCGGGGTGGGGGTGGTATTCAGCCGCTTTCTGCAGGTCGAGGTCACCACCGGCGTCGTCATCGGGATGGTGATCGTCGCGTTCTACGCCGTGCTCGGGGGAATGAAGGGGGTCACCTACACCCAGATCGCCCAGTACTGCGTGCTTATCTTCGCGTATCTGGTGCCGGCGATCGCCATCGCCATCCTCCTCACCGGGAATCCGATCCCGCAGGGCGCCATCGGGGAGATCCTGCCGCGGCTGAACTCACTGACGGAGGAGCTGGGGCTCACGGGGTACTCGTCTCCGTTCACGGACCTGTCGTTCATCAACGTGCTCTTCATCACCATCGCGCTGATGGTGGGGACGGCGGGGCTGCCGCACGTGATCGTGCGCTTCTACACGGTGAAGTCGGTGTCCGCGGCGCGCTGGAGCACGGGGTGGGCGCTGCTCTTCATCGCCATCCTGTACACCACCGCGCCGACCATCGCGATCTTCGTGAAGTACCTGATCCTGAGCGAATTCGTGAACCGGCCGGTGGAGGCATTCCAGTCGGTGGCGTGGGTGCAGACCTGGACGCAGACGGGGTTGATCGACTTCCGGGACCTGAACGCCGACGGCATCGTGCAGGCGACGGAGCTGTTCGGGGCGAAGGGGCCGCCGGCGATCACCGCCGCCATCGATCGCGACATCCTGGTGCTGGCGCTGCCGGAGATCGCCCGCCTGGCGCCCATCATCATCGCGCTGGTGGCGGCGGGCGGGCTCGCGGCGGCGCTTTCCACCGCATCCGGGCTGCTGATCGTGATCTCCAGCGCCATCGCGCACGACGTGTACGGCCACCTGATCAATCCGGACGCGGACGACCGCACGCGGCTCCGGGTGGGGCGCATCACCATCGCCTTCGCGGTGCTCGTCGCCGGCTACTTCGGGATCAACCCTCCCGGCTTCGTCGCCGAGGTGGTCGCCTTCGCCTTCGGGCTGGCGGCGGCGAGCTTCTTTCCCGTGATCATCCTGGGGATCTTCTGGAAGCGGGCGACCAAGGAGGGGGCGATCCTGGGGATGATCACGGGGCTGATCTTCACGGCGGCCACCATCGGGATGATCCGCGCGCCGCAGATCTTCGGGGCGGCCCGTCCCGTCATCGATGATTTTCTCGGCGTGAACGCGCAGGGCGTCGGCACCATCGGCATGTTCCTGAACTTCGCCGTGATGTGGATCGTCTCGCTCCTGACGCCCCCGCCGCCGCATGAGGTGCAGGAGATGGTGGAGAGCATCCGCTACCCGCGGATGATGGAGTCGCACCAGGCGTTCAACCCGATGCACGGGCGGACGACGGTCTAGCGCACCGCGTGCACGTTGCGGCCGCGCGTTTCCGCGACGGCGAGCGAAAGGAGCCACGCCGCCACCGCGACGCCGAAGCAGAGCATCCACGCCGCCCGGTACGCGTCCACGGGATAGCTACGCGCCCCCTCCTGCACCGCGCCCCGCCAGCGCGCGTCCACCACCGCGCTGACTGTGCTCTGCAGCACCGCGGCGCCGACGAAGCCGCCCGCGTTCACGGTGGCGGTGGCGATTCCGCTGTAGCGGAGCGGGTTCACCTCCCGCGCGATGGCCCAGGTCAGGGTGAACCCCGCCGCCGACGCGCCGAGCAGCACGCAGAGCGGGCCGAGCCACCCCGCCGGCGGGCGTCCGCCGCCCGCGAGCGCCAGGGTCGCCC
>JALZKG010000134.1 GCA_030859365.1 Gemmatimonadota bacterium | reverse complement strand
GGTAGAGGCGATCACCGAAGACGAATCGCCGACGCTGGATCTGTCCGTCCCGGTGAACAATACCTATGTGGCGAATGGCTTCGTAAGCCACAACACCCGGCGCGGCGCCAACATGGGGATCCTGCGGGTGGATCACCCGGACATCCTCGGCTTCATCGACTGCAAGCAGGACATCACCAAGATCACCAACTTCAACATCTCCGTCGCCGTCACCGATGCCTTCATGGGCGCGGTGGAGCGCGGCGAGGATTTCGAGCTGGTGAACCCGCGCACCGGCGCGAACGCGGGCCGGCTGGACGCCCGCGAGGTGTGGAACAAGATCGTCCAGAACGCGTGGCGCACCGGGGAGCCGGGGGTGTTCTACGTGGACCGCGCCAACTTCTACAACCCGGTCCCGCACCTGGGCGCGTACGAGGCGACCAACCCGTGCGTCACGGGGGACACCTGGGTCCACACGGCCGACGGGCCCCGCATGGTGAGCGACCTGCTTCACACCCCCTCCCGCGTCAGGGTGAACGGCGAGGAGCACGCTACCGGGCTGCAGGGCTTCTTCAGGACGGGGACCAAGCCGGTCGTGCGGGTGCGGACCCGTGAGGGGCACTCGCTCCGGCTGACGGCGGACCACCGTGTCCTCCGCGTCGCCCGGCATTCCCGCTGGACGCGGGAGACCGAGTGGTGCGAGGCGGGCCAGCTGCGTGTAGACGACCGGGTGGTGCTACACGACCATCGTGCGAACGCTTCCTGGCCGGGGCTGCGCAGCCGTGAGGAGGGGTATCTGATCGGGCTGCTGATCGGCGATGGAACACTCCAGGCTGACGCAGCGGTCCTGTCGGTGTGGGAGAGCGCCGCGGTGGGGAACGGGCCGGCGGCGGACGTCCCGGCGGGGGTTCGAGCGGTCATGCAGGAGGCGCTGGACGCGGCACGCACGCTCCCGCACCGGGCGGATTTCTCCGGGTGGGTGCCGGTCTCGGGCCGGGGCGAGCACCGCCTCAAGCTGGCTGCTCTCCGCGACCTCGCCGAGGAACTGGGGATGCGCCCCGGCGACAAGGCGATCACGCCGAAGGTGGAGCGCGCCTCCAGCGACTTCTACGCCGGGCTGCTCCGCGGATTCTTCGATGCGGACGGCTCGGTGCAGGGCTCTCAGGACAGGGGGGTGAGCGTCCGGCTCTCGCAGTCGGATGCGGTCCGTCTGGAGGCGGTGCAGCGTATGCTTCTGCGGCTGGGCATCGCGAGCCGCATCTACCGCGAGCGTCGCGCCGCCGGGACCCGCCTGCTCCCGGACGGGCGTGGTGGATCGGCGGAGTACGCGACACGGGCGCAGCATGAGCTGGTGATCAGCGGGGAGAACATCGCCCGTTTCGCGGAGGTGGTGGGCTTCGGGGACACGGGCAAGGCGATGCGGCTGCGGGCGGCGCTGGACCGCTATCGCCGCTCGCTGAACCGGGAGTGTTTCGAGGCCCGCGTGGAAAGCATTTCGCCCGATGGAATCGAGGACGTGTTCGACGTGCAGGTGCCGGGGATCCACGCGTTCGACGCCAACGGGATCTACGCCCACAACTGCGGCGAGCAACCGCTCCTCCCGTACGACGTGTGCAACCTGGGCTCCATCAACGTCGGCGCCTTCTTCCGCGCCGACGTCCCGGACACCGAATCGTGGTACGAAAAGGTGGACTGGAAGGAGTTTCGCCGGGTCACCCAGCTGTCCACGCGCTTCCTGGACAACGTGATCGACGCGAACCGGTACCCGCTCCCGGAGATCCACGACCTGGCGCAGCGCATCCGCCGCATCGGGCTGGGGGTGATGGGCTTCGCGGACCTGCTGGTGCGACTCGGCGTCGCCTACGACTCCGAGGAAGGGGTGGAGGTGGGGCGCCGCATCATGGAGTTCATGGACGAGGAGTCCAAAAAGGAGTCGGAGCGGCTCGCCGAGCAGCGCGGCACCTTCCCGGAGTGGGAGCGGTCCATCTGGGGGCCCGACGAGACCGCGGCTCGCGCCCCCAACGGCGACCGTATCCGCCCCGAGCGCCGGCTGCGCAACTGCAACGTCACCACGGTGGCGCCCACGGGGACCATCTCCATCATCGCCGCGTGCTCGTCGGGGATCGAGCCGCTCTTCGCCGTCGCCTTCATGCGCAACCAGGCGGGGGTGATGATGCCGGACGTGAATCAGGATTTCGTCGAGCTGGCGAAGCGGGGCGGGTGGCACTCGGAGGAGCTGATGGAGCGCATCGCGAAGACGGGGCACATCCACTTCCCGGAAGTTCCCGCCGAGGTGCAGCGCGCCTTCGTCACGGCGCACGACATCACCCCGGAGTGGCACGTCCGGATGCAGGCGGCCTTCCAGGAGTTCTGCGACTCGGCCATCTCCAAGACCACCAACTTCCCCCACGAGGCGTCCACTGAGGACGTCCGCAAGATCTACGAGCTTGCCTTCCAGCTCGGCTGCAAGGGGGTCACGGTGTACCGCGACGGGAGCCGCGATAACCAGGTGCTCTCCACCGGCGCCACTAAGAGCCCCGCGCAGCAGGCGGAGGAGTCCGGGAAGCTGGGGGAGGCGCAGGCGCGGATCGCGAAGCTGGAGGCGGAGCTGCGCTCAGCGCGCGAGCAGGCCGCCGAGGCGGAGCGCAAGGCGGCGCAGCCGCGCCGGATCAAGCGGTCGCGGCCGGTGGTGCTGAGCGGGACCACGCGCAAGATGGGCTCACCGCTGGGCGACGTGTTCGTAACCATCAACGAGGACGAGGGGCAGAAGCCGTTCGAGGTCTTCGCCACGCTGGGCAAGGCGGGCTCCATCGCCATGGCGGACACCGAGGCCATCGGTCGGCTGATCTCGCTTGCGCTCCGCTTCGGGATCCCGGTGTCGGAGATCCACACGCAGCTCCGGGGGATCTCGTCGGACCGTGCCGTCGGCTTCGGGCAGAACAAGGTGCTGAGCGTGCCGGACGCCATCGCGCAGGCCATCGCGGCGCGGGAGCAGGAGAAGCTCGG
>JALZKG010000106.1 GCA_030859365.1 Gemmatimonadota bacterium | reverse complement strand
CTCCACCAGCGTCCGCAGCGCCACCTCGGCGGCGAGCCGCCCGCCGCGCTCGCCGCCCATCCCATCCGCCACCGCGACCAGCCCGGCGTCCTCCAGCCGGTCCGCACTGAACGCGTCCTGGTTCTCCTTGCGGGGTCCCTGCTCGCTGATGCCGGCCACGTCGAAGGCGAAGTCGCGCAGCGGGACGCCGTGGTTGGGAAGCGTGTCGTTCATCGGATCTGGATTCCGTGGGGGGCGGCGTCCGGAGCGGCGAGCGCGTCGTCGAGCCGATCCTGCTCCTCGCGGCGGTGGCTGATCCCCGCCACCAGCCCCACGGCGAGGGCGGAGGCGAGCAGCTTCGCTCCACCGCTCGCCGCGAAGGCAGCGGCCACCCCGGTCAGCGGGATCACCCGGATACCGCCGAGCGTGGCGAGCCAGAAGGGGATTCCGATCAGTGTCGCCACGCCGGTAATCAGGGTGCGCTCGAACGCGCCCCGTTCGCGCGCCGCGGCGGCCAGCATCTGCACCAGAAAGAGAGTGTACAGCAGTACGATCGCCACGTTGCCGACCCACCCCCACTGCGCGGCGAGCAGCGTGATGTAGCCGTCGTCGGCGGCATTGGGCGCCGTTTCGCCGTGTCCCTGTCCGGGGCCGCTCCCCAGCAGTCCGCCGGCGAGCACGTTCGCGTCGAACAGCTTGATCTGGTACACCGTCGCCGCCCAGCGCTCCTGCTCCGAAGCGCTCATGGCGGTGTGGTCGCGGTACAGGTCGTAGGCCAGCTCCAGGCGGTTCGACGAGCGGGGGTCCAGGCTGAAGGCGGCGATCACCAGCACCGCCCACACGGCGAGCATCAGTCCCG
This sequence comes from Gemmatimonadota bacterium, assembly GCA_030859365.1. Classification (GTDB taxonomy): domain Bacteria; phylum Gemmatimonadota; class Gemmatimonadetes; order Longimicrobiales; family Longimicrobiaceae; genus JALZKG01. Next base: position 1,249 of record JALZKG010000106.1, on the reverse strand, counting down.
CCCACCATCCGCGGCGGGTCCCCACCAGCAGCATCGCGGCGAGGCTTCCGGCGAGCACGACGGAAAGCCCGAGCTCGCGGATGACGAGGAAGGGGACCACCGGGAGGGCGCCGTAGACGAAGAGGCCGAGCAGCCGTCGCGGCGCGACCACCTGCCCGGGGCGCGCCAGGTTGTATGCGTCGTCCGCGAGCACCCCCGCCCAGACGATGAGGAAAACAGGGAGGAAGATCTCCCACGGGGTCGTGCCCCCCACCTTCCCGAGTCGTGTAAAGAAGAGGGTGAGGACGAAGAACACCGAAAGGGTGATCGCGAAGGGGATACGCCGCCGTTCCCGCATCCAGCGCAGCGTTTCCCTCCGTCGGGCGAGCAGAAAGCCGACGAGCAGTGCCAGCGGCGCGAGCAGCACCGAAAAGTGGGACGCGGCGCGGGGCACCGTTCCGCGCCCGATCCCCGCGCCCCTGGCCGCCTCGGCCAGCGGATCCGGGAGCGGGGGCGCCTCGTCACCGAAGACCAGCGCCTGCCGCTCCTCGCCGTACGCCCGCTGGACGGTGGACAGACGCGCCCGCGTCGCCTTCAGCGTGTTCGCCTCGGCACGGGTGCCGCGTGCCGCCTGGTATACCGGGTCGGTGAACGCCTGGAAGAGGGCGGGTCGGGTGAGAAAGAAGATGATCACCGGAAGGGCGACGATCAGCCAGCTCCCCCGGTACCCGATCGCGCGGATCACCAGCAGGACGCCGAGCCAGGCGACGAAGGCGACACCGTCGCGGACCAGCGTTGCGCCCGCGCCGGGAGAGGTGCCGTGCACCGGCCACACCCCCCGGACGATGGCCCAGTGAGCGAGCAGGTAGAAGACGCCCGCGCCGAGCAGCCCCCACCAGACCGCGTCGGGGAGGACGCGCCCGGAGCCGCGGGCGGAGGGGCGGTTGTGCGGCCGCAGCCGGACCGCGACCCCTTCCGGTCCCTCGGTCCTGCGGAGGCGGAAGCGGCTGGCGAGGCTCATCGTCGGCCTTCCCCCACGAGCAGGATGCGGGCGACGCCGCCAGCCACCTGCGCCGGAGCCCGCCCGCCGGGGCCGCCGCCCTGCAGGTACACCACCACCGTGTAGCGGGGGCGCCCTTCGGCGTCGAAGACCAGACCCGCGAACCAGCCGTCGTCCGGGGCGCCACGCACCTGGGCCGTCCCCGTTTTGCCGCCAAGGGTGCCGGGGACCCCGCGCACCTGCGCGGCGGCGGCCCGCCCGGTGCCGCGC
>JALZKG010000093.1 GCA_030859365.1 Gemmatimonadota bacterium | reverse complement strand
CCCGCTTCGGCGGGACGCCCCTGAACGCCGGACCCGGCCGTCGGCTCAGGCCGCCATGCTGCGTAGCGCCTCGCCCGCGCGCTGGAAAAAAGTGTCCACCTGATTCTTCTGGTTCAGCAGCTCTGTGGTCGGGCTGATCCCCTGCGCCGCCTCCCGGACCCCGCTCACCTGCTCGCCGAGCGCCGGGGAAGCGCCGGGACGGCTCTCCCGCACGCTGTTCATCACCGTCGCGATGGAGGTGAACGCGTCCCGCACGAGGTTCGCGTGGTTCGTTGCCTGCGGGTTGGAGCCGATTGCCTCCACCCGCTGACGCATTTCGGCGAGGCGCGGCTCCAGCGCCGCCCCGCCCACGGTGTCCCGCCGTACCACCGCTTCGATGGCTGCCGTCAGCCGACGGGTGCAGTCGACGGTGTATTCGTGCGACAGAGACGCCTGCTGCTGCGCCGTCCCCGGCGCCGCGCACGCCTGAGCGAACTGCTGCACCTCTGCCGGCATGGTGCCGGTCATGCCCATCGCCATTCCGGTGTCCATCGGCATCGCCGCCGGAGCCATCGCCATCGTATCCCCCACGACGCCGACGGGGGTCTGGTCCACCGTCGCCGTGCGGTCCCTGCCCAGAAGAGAGAACAGGAGCCACAGAACCAGCAGCAGCGCCAGCGCACCCAGGATCCAGGGCCAGATCGAGCCGCTTTTGCGCTCCACGTTGATGTCTGCCACCTTTTCCTCCTCGCTTGGATGGTTGATGTCCGGCCGGGCCTCACCGCGGCCGGCCCCGCGCCCGCTGAGACGGGAGTTCGCTTCCTGCGCAAGTTGCGGTCCGGCAAAGCCAATGGAGGGCTAAATCGCCTGAGGGGAGGGTTCTGGATCCGAAACCTCGGTGCTGGCGGGGAGGGTGAGCCGGAAGCGGCTCCCGGAGCCCCGCTCCGATACCACTTCCAGCGTTCCGTTCAGCGTGATGGCGAGCCGGCGGGAGATCGGAAGGCCCAGTCCGGTGCCCTCCTGTCCCGTGGGGTCCTGCAGCTGCACGAATTCCTCGAAGATGCGGAGCTGGTCGTCCGGCGAGATCCCGGCTCCCTGATCGATGACCTGCACCTCCACTCCCCGGTCCGGGGTGGGGCTGCACACCACCCGGATCGGCTTGCCGCCTCCGAATTTGATGGCGTTGGAAAGCAGGTTGAGCAGGATCTGCCGCACGCGGCGGGGGTCGGTGACCACCGGGGGGATCTCTGGCCCGCGGTGGAAGTCCAGCGCGGAGCCGCGCTGCTCTGCCAGCGGGGTGACGGTGACGAACAGTTCCTCGATGATATCGAGAACCTGCACCGGCTCCACCTGAAGCTCCAGCTTCCCCGCCTCGATCTTGGACAGGTCCAGAACGTCGTTGACCAGCTCCAGCAGGTGCTTCGCGGCCTTTTGTGTCCGGTCCAGGCCGTGGACCTGCTTGGGGTTGAGAGGCCCGTAGATCTCGTCCAGCATCAGAGCGTTGTAGCCCAGGATCGCGTTGATGGGCGTGCGCAGCTCGTGGCTCATAGAGGCGTAGAAGCGGCTGCGGGCCGAGATCGCCTCCTCCAGTTCCCGCTGGCGCGCCTGCAGCTGCTCGTTGAGCCCCTTCAGCTCGGAGGTCGATCGGGCCTCCGCCTCCATCAGCTCCGTCCGATGGCTGAGCTCCAGCTCGCGCCGCTGGCCTTCGCGTAGCTGCTCCTCCTGGCGCCGGAGCTGCTCGCGCTGCTGGTACAATTCCACGAAAACGGCCACCTTGGAGCGGAGCACGTCCGGCTCGAAGGGCTTGGTCATGTAGTCCACCGCACCCACCGAGTACCCCTGATGGACGTACTGCTCGTCGCGGTTCAGCGCGGTGAGGAAGATGATGGGGGTGATGCGGGAGCGCTCCCGTCCCTTGATCATCTCCGCCGTCTGGAAGCCGTTCAGCCCCGGCATCTGCACGTCCAGCAGGATCACCGCGAAGTCGTGCTCCAGCACCGCCCGCAGCGCCTCCTCGCCGGAGCGGGCGCGGACCAGCCTGTGCCCGAGCGTCTCCAGGATGGCTTCCAGGGCGAGCAGGTTTTCCGCCCGGTCGTCCACCAGGAGGATCTTCGCCGCGCTGACACCCTTCATCGGGCGTGCCTCCGTCCCGAGGTGGCCGGCATTCCCCTGACGAGCTCGGTCAGGTGCGCGGCGATCTCCTCCAGCGGCAGAACCACGGCCTCCGCCACGGCTTCGATCGCCGCCGCCGGCATCGTGCGCACCTCGGCACTCTCCGGGTCCTGAACGATGGCCTTTCCCCCCGCATCGACGATCCGGCGCAGGCCCCGTGCACCGTCCGCGTTGGCGCCGGTGAGCACCACGCCCACCGCGTCGGGTCCGTAGGCGTCGGCCGCGGACTCGAACATCACGTCGATGGAGGGGCGGCTCCAGCGCACCGGCTCGTCCACGGAGAGGGCGAGAAAGCCCTCCTCCACCAGCAGGTGGTAGTCCGGAGGGCCCAGGTAGAGGTGCCCTGCAAGGATCGGCTCCTTGTCGTTAACCTCGCACACCCGCAGCGCGGTGCAGTCCTGCAGCAGACCCCCGAGCAGCCTGGAGTCGCGGCTCCTGTGCTGAACCACCACCAGCGCCACCCCCAGGTCCGCCGGGAGCATGGAGCCCAGGGTGCAGAGCGCATGGAGCCCACCCGCGGAGGCACCGATCGCCACCAGCTTGGTCGCCTCCACTAGGCGATCCTTCGGTACAGACGCTCCCGGGCGTTGATCGGCTCGTACGAACTCTCGGATTCGGAGAAGCGCAGCGTCTCCTTGTTTCCGAGCCCCAGGATGCCGAAGAGCACCAGGCTGGTATGGAAGAGCTCGTGGACGCGTGCCTGCAGCGCCCGGTCGAAGTAGATCATCACGTTTCGGCAGAGGATCACGTTGAACTCCGCGAAGGAGCGGTCGGTGACCAGGTTGTGCTGGGCAAAGACCACGTTCTGCTGCAGCGCCGGCGCGAAGCGCGCACCCTCGTACATGGCGGTGTAGTACTCCGAAAAGGAGCGCGTCCCCCCCGCGCTCAGGTAGTTCTGGGTGTACTCCTGCATGCGGTCGAGCGGGAAGATCCCCGCGCGGGCTCGCTGGAGCACCACCTCGTTGATGTCGGTGGCGTAGATGCGCGCACGGTCCATGAGTCCCTCCTCCTGCAGCAGGATGGCCATGGAGTACACCTCCTCCCCCGTCGAGCATCCGGCGTGCCAGATCCGCACGAAGGGATAGGTGCGCAGCAGCGGGACCACGTCGCGCCGGAAGGCGAGATAGAAGGTTGGGTCGCGAAACATCGCGGTGACGTTGATGGAAAGGTCGAGCAGCAGCCGTTCCATCATCGCCGGGTCGTGCAGCACGCGGTCCTGCAGCGCGCTGATCGTCTGGAGCCCCTCCGCCTCGATGCGCTTCCAGAAGCGCCGTTTCAGCGACGCGTACGCGTACGCACGGAAGTCGAAGCCGTAGTGGCGGAAGATGGCCTCCAGCAGCAGCTCGATCTCGATCCGCTCCAGTTCCGGAGCGTAGCTCTGAGGCGTGTCGGCGAGCGTCATTCTAGCGGTACATCCAGACGCGCATCAGCGACAGGAGCTGCTCCGTGTCCACCGGCTTGGTGATGTAGTCGGACGCTCCGGCGTCGATGCACTTTTCCCGGTCCCCCTTCATGGCCTTCGCCGTCAGCGCGATGATCGGCAGCTGCCGGAACTCCGGCAGCTCCCGGATGGCGCGGGTCGTCTCGTAGCCGTCCATCTCCGGCATCATCACGTCCATCAGCACCAGGTCCGTGTCGGGGTGCTCCCCGAGCGCGGTGAGGGCTTCGCGGCCGTTCTCCGCGAAGTGCACCCGCATCCCGTGGCCTTCCAGCACGCTGGTCAGCGAGAAGATGTTGCGGACGTCGTCGTCCACCACCAGGACCTCCTTGTCGGCGAAGACGTTGTCCGAGCCGTGAAGCTGCTCCAGGATCTGGCGCTTCTCGTCCGGCAGCTCCGACTCCACCCGGTGCAGAAAGAGAGCGGTCTCGTCCAGCAGCCGCTCCGGGCTCTTGACGTCCTTGACGATGATGGTCTCGGCGTAGCGCCGCAGCTGCGTTTCTTCCGGCCCGGACAGGTCCTTGCCGGTGTAGATGATGATCGGCAGCTCCCGGAACTCCTCCGTGGTCTTCACCGATTCCAGCAGATCGAAGCCACTGGTTCCGGCGAGCCCCAGGTCCAGCACCATGCAGTCGAAGTGCGCCGTGCGGAGTGCTTCCAGCGCCTGGTCGGAGGTTTCGACCGCGGTGATCTCCACGTCTTCGTCGCCGATCAGCTCGATGATGCTCTGTCGCTGCGCGGCGTCGTCCTCCACCACCAGCAGCTTGCGGACGCGCTGGTCGATAAAGGTGGAGATCCGCTCGAACGCGTCCTCCACCGCCTCCCGGCTGACCGGCTTCTCCAGGTAGGACACCGCGCCGGAGCGCAGACCCCGCTGCCGCTTGTCCTCCGCGGAGATGATGTGCACCGGGAGGTGGCGTGTGCCGGGCTGGCTCTTCAGGCGGTTGAGCACCTCCCACCCGTCCATCCCCGGGAGGTCGATGTCCAGCGTGATGGCGTCCGGCTGGTAGAAGCGGACCAGCTCCGGCACGCTCTCGCCGTCCACGGTCACGATGCCGCGAAAGCCCTTTTCCCGCGCCATGTCCAGCAGGATGCGCGCGAACGGCACGTCGTTCTCCACGATCAGCACCGTGCGGTCGCCCGGCTGGATGCCGTCCCGGTCGTCGGCAACCGGGTGCCGGCGCTCCGGAGGCCCTGCGGCCGGCGCGGCGGGCACCGGTGCGGGGCCGCGCTCGGGGGAGAACACGGCGGAGGGCACGGGCCGACGCTCGAACGCCTCGTCGTTGCCCGAGATCGGTTCCGGCGCTTTGAAATAGTCGGGGAGGAAGAGGGTAAAGGTGCTTCCCGAGCCGGAGGTGCTTTCCACCCGGATCTCCCCGCCCAGCAGCCGCGCGATCTCGCGCGATATGGAAAGCCCCAGCCCGGTCCCTCCGTATCGGCGGCTGGTGGTGCCGTCCTCCTGCTGGAACGCCTCGAAGATCAGCCGCTGCTTGTCCTTGGCGATGCCGATGCCGGTGTCGCTCACCGCGAAGGCGATCACCGCGTTCGCGGCGTTCAGCGTGGAACTGCCGAAGGGACGGCCGCGCTCCGCCGGACGGATGGTCAGCCGGACCTCCCCCTCGGAGGTGAACTTCAGGGCGTTGGAAAGCAGGTTCTTGAGTACCTGCTGCAGACGCTGCTCGTCGGTGCGGATCTCCGCCGGCAGCTCCGGCGCGAGCTCCACCGCGAAGTCCAGCCCCTTCTCGTCCGCGAGCGGTCGGAAGCTGCGCTCCACGTAGTCCCGCACCTCGGCGAGGCGCAGCGACGCGGAAGCGATCTCCATCTTCCCCGCTTCGACCTTGGATAGATCGAGCACGTCGTTGATCAGCGTCAGCAGGTCGGTTCCCGAGCCGAGGATGGTCTGCGCGAACTCCACCTGCTTGTCCGACAGGTTGCCTTCCTTGTTCTCCGCCAACAGCCGGGCGAGGATCAGCAGCGAGTTGAGCGGGGTGCGCAACTCATGGCTCATGTTGGCCAGGAACTCGCTCTTGTACTTGGAAGAGAGGGCGAGCTGCTCCGCTTTGTCCTCCAGCGACAGCCGCGCCGCCTCCACCTCGGAGTTCTTCTGCTCCACCTTCTTGTTCTGCTCGGACAGCAGCGACGCCTTTTCCTCCAGCTCCTCGTTGACCTGCTGTAGCTCCTCCTGCTGCTCCTTGAGCAGCTCCTCGGATGCCTTCAGGCTCTGCGCCTGCGCTTCCAGCTCCGAGTTGGAGCGCCGCAGCTCCTGCTGCTGCTTCTGCAGCTCGTCGGACTGGTTCTGCAGCTCCAGCGTGAGACCCTGCGACTGCTGCAGCAGCTCCTCGGTGCGCATGTTGGCGGTGATCATGTTGATCACCACCCCCACCGTCTCCGCCAGCTGGTCCAGGAAGAGCTGGTGGATGGGGCTGAAGGGGCCGAACGAGGCGAGCTCGACCACCGCCTTGACGTTACCCTCGAAGAGAACCGGCAGCACGATGATGTTGCGCGGTGCCGACTCCCCCAGCCCGGAATTGATCTGGATGTAGTCGTCGGGGACCCGGGTGAGCAGGATCGGCTCCTTTTCAAGCGCCGCCTGCCCGACCAGCCCCTCGCCGAACTCGAAGCGGTTCGCCACGTGCTTGCGCGAGCGATACGCGTACGAGGCGATCAACCGCAGCGTCGGCTCTCCCTCCCCGTCGTCGCGGAGGAAGAAGGCGCCGTGGCGGGCGGAAACCAGCGGCGTCAGCTCCGACATGATGAGCCGCGACACCGACTCCAGGTCCTTCTGGCCCTGCATCATCCGGGAGAACTTGGCCAGGTTGGTCTTGAGCCAGTCCTGCTCATTGTTCTTGTCGGTGGTTTGCTTGAGGTTGGCGATCATCTGGTTCATGTTGCCCTTGAGCTCGTCCAGCTCGCCCCTGGCGTCCACCGTGATCGTCCGCGTCAGGTCGCCCTTGGTCACCGCCGTCGCCACGTCGGCAATGGCGCGAACCTGGGCGGTGAGGGAGTTGGCCATGGCGTTCACGTTGTCGGTGAGCGCCCGCCACGTTCCCGCCGCACCCGGCACCTCCGCCTGCCCGCCGAGCTGCCCTTCCGTCCCCACCTCCTTCGCCACGCGGGTGACCTCGTCCGCGAAGACGCGGAGCTGGTCCACCATCGCGTTGATGGTGTCCTTGAGCTCCAGCACCTCGCCCTGTACGTCGACGGTGATCTTCTGCGACAGGTCGCCGTTCGCCACCGCGGTGGTGACCAGGGCGATGTTGCGCACCTGTCCGGTCAGGTTGCCGGCCATCGAGTTGACGTTGTCGGTCAGGTCCTTCCAGGTGCCCGCGACGCCGGGGACGTTCGCCTGCCCTCCCAGCACCCCCTCGGTGCCGACCTCGCGGGCGACCCGGGTGACTTCGGAGGCGAACGCCTTGAGCTGATCGACCATGGTGTTGATGGTCCGCTTCAGCTCCAGCACCTCGCCCTGCACGTCCACGGTGATCTTCTGCGTCAGATCGCCCTTGGCGACGGCGGTGGTCACGTCGGCGATGTTGCGCACCTGGCCGGTCAGGTTGCCTGCCATGAAGTTCACGTTGTCGGTCAGGTCCTTCCAGGTGCCGCCCACGCCGGGGACGTTCGCCTGGCCGCCCAGCTTGCCCTCGGTTCCCACTTCCCGCGCCACCCGCGTGACCTCCGAGGCGAAGGCGCTGAGCTGGTCCACCATGGTGTTGATGGTGTTCTTGAGCTCCTGGATCTCTCCCTTCACCTCCACCGTGATCTTGCGCGTCAGGTCGCCGCGCGCCACGGCCGTGGTCACGTCGGCGATGTTGCGCACCTGGGAGGTCAGGTTGCCGGCCATGAAGTTCACGTTCTCCGTCAGGTCCTTCCAGGTGCCGGCGACGTTCGGCACCTCCGCCTGGCCGCCCAGCTTGCCCTCGGTTCCCACCTCGCGGGCGACGCGGGTCACCTCGTCGGCGAAGACGCCGAGGCGGTCCACCATGCTGTTGATCACCTCCTTGATCTGGAGGATCTCGCCCTGAGCTTCCACCGTGATCTTGCGCGTCAGGTCACCGTCGGCGATCGCCGTGGCGACGGCGGATACGTCGCGCAGCTGCACCGTCAGGTTCCCCGCCATGGCATTGACGTTCTCGGTCAGATCCCGCCACGTGCCGGCCACCCCCTCCACCCGTGCCTGTCCGCCCAGGTTGCCCTCGGTGCCGACC
>JALZKG010000176.1 GCA_030859365.1 Gemmatimonadota bacterium | reverse complement strand
AAGAGGAGCGGCGCGGGCGGGGGTGGTTCTGGGTGATCCTGATCCTGCTCGCCACCGGAGCGGGGGCCTTTGCCTGGTGGCTGGTGCAGGGCTCCGGCCCCACCCGTGTACGCGAGATCCCGCTGGCGGAACTCCCCGCCGACACCGTCGTCACGGACGCCGTGGTGGAAGAGGAGCCGGACGAGCCGGACCCCATGGACGCCTTCATCGCCAACCAGGAGGGGATCCGGGAACTCAACGCCGGCAACTACGTCCGGGCGCTGGCGCAGTTTCAGCGCGCCGTCTCCATCGAGCCGGACAACGCGGAGTACCGCAACTATTACGGCTATACGCTGCTGCAGATGGGCGACGTGGAGCGCGCCGCGGCGGAGCTGGAGGAGACCGTCCGGCTGGACCCGGAGCGGGTGCGGGCGTATGGCAACCTCGCCGACGCGCGATTGGCGCAGGGGGATACCGCCGGGGCCGTCGCCGCGTACGACCGCGTGCTGCGGCTGAGCGCCGACGCACGCACTCGCCGCGCCGCCGAGCAAAAGCTGGAGGTGATCCAGCGGCCGCCCCTGGCGCCGCCCGATACCCCGCTAGACGCGGAGCCGTCGATCCCCGTCGGCGACACCCTGGTGCCGGTCCGCCCCGACACCACGCCCCGGGTGCCGTGACCCCGCTGAGGGTTCGCGGGCGGGGATGCGCCGAGGTGGCCGGGTACGGCCTCGCCGACGCCGAGCACCAGGTGGAAAAGGAGATCGGGCGCGCCTGGCCCGGCTCGCGGGTAGCGGTGGAGGAGGTGGGGCGCGGCACGGGGCCAGGCTCCATCGTAGAAACCTTTCGGGTCGGCTTCCGCGTGGAGGGACCGGTGGACGCCCAGGGAGAGTCGCCCGAGGAGCTGCGCCGCGACGCGTTTCGCCGGGCCCGGGCGCGGCTCGCCGGAACGCGCTTTCGGGGAGTGGTCTGGGAGGCCGCGGAGCCGCGTTAGCCGCGTCGGCTCCGGACGCTGCCCGCGTCCGTCATTCCGAGGTGCGGAACTCTGCCAGCACCTTCACGAACTCGGCGGATGCCGCTTTGAAGGCTCCCCCCTTGCGAAGCGCTCCCGGGCTCATCCCCAGAAACTTGGTCATCACCCGCCGCAGCCCGCTATCGGAGGAGTAGCCGCAGGTACGCGCGACGGTGAGCACCGTGCGCCCCGGGTCGTCCAGCATCTCCGCGGCGAGTAGCAGCCGCATCCACGCCATCAGGGTGCGCGGCGGCGGCAGCTCTGCCCGCTCGCACCAGCGGAGCAGCGTGCGCCGCGACAGCCCGAGCTGCTCGGCGACGTCGCGTCCGTGTCCCCCCGACGCGACGACCTCCGCCGCCACGTCCAGGATGCCACGCGCCCGTCCGGAGGTTTCCGGGGGGAGCACCTGCGCCAGGAGCGCGCGGAGCGGTCCGCCGCGGGCGGCGCGGAAGCGATGGGTGAGCGCGGCCACCGTGTCGTCGTGGCGCAGGGAAACCACCTGCGTCACCCCCCACTCCCCCAGGGTGCGGAGGTCGTCGATGCGCTGCGGGGTCACCTCCACCGCGACGATCACCGAGGTGGAGGGGAAGTCCGCCAGCAGGGCGCGCAGCGCCGGCGACAGGCCGTCGTCGCTTTCCCGGTACGGATCCACCACCACGAGCGACGAGGGGGGCGCCTCCTCCACCGAGCCGCGCAGCGCCTTCCACCCGGGCACGTCCTGAAAGTAGTAGCTCCGGGACGCCGCGTCGCGGACGCGGTTGCGAAAGTCGCGGTCGGGGTGCATCACGAGCAGGGGACGCGGTTCAACCTTCATGGCGGTGCGGCGGGTAGGGGAAAGGAGGGATCAGCGGCCGGTGGACGCCAGGTGGTGGACCAGTTCGTGGGCCAGCGAGTCCGCCTCCTCCGCGGCCTCCTCGACCGCTGCACCCTGCACGGGTGCGGACGCCCGACGCTGACGCACCGCCCCAAGCAGGCTTTCCGCGGCGAACTGGATCTTGGCTTCGCCGCGCTCCGTCGCGAGGCGGAGGGCGCGCTCCGCCGCCTGCTCCGCGCGGTCCCATTCGCCCATGCTGTGTGCTCCGTGCGCCATTCCGAGCAGCGCGCGCGCGACCGCTTCCTGCGCGTACGGGTCGTCGGCCAGCTCCCAACCCTTTTTCCACGCCTCCTCCCAGGTGGCGCGGTCGCCGACGCCGGCGGCGGCGCGGGCGATGTTGCCCCAGGTCAACGCCCGCTCCCAGTGGCGCGTGAAGTGGGGGAGCACCGCTTGGAAGACGGGGAGCGCCCGGGCGAAGTGGCCGCGGTACAGCCAGAACACCGCGACGTCGTAGGCGAGCCGCCGCAGCTCGGGGCTCCGGGGACCGTACGCCTCCATCGACGCGCGCACCCGCCGGGCGACTTCGGGCGCGTCGTCGTTTTCGGAGGCGACACAGGCGAGGTCGTGCAGCGCCATCCCCTGAAGCTCTCGGAGCGAGTGGCGCTTCGCCGCCCGCAGCGCTCGGATGAAGAAGCGACGGGCCGCAGGAAAGTTGCCCCGCTGCATGTACAGCTTGCCGAGCCCGAGAAAGGCGAGGGAGTACGAGGCCCAGTCGCCGCCCTGCCGGGCGAGGGTGATGGTCTGGCGGAACCAGCTTTCCGCCCGCGCGTACTCCGCGCGCCGCCGGGCGAAGCGGCCGACCTTGTAGGCCGCGTCCGCGTCGGTCGGCTCCGCCAGCGCCGCCGCCTGCATAAAAGCGAGTGCGGTGCCCAGCGTTCCCCGTGCGTCGGCCCAGTCGGAGATCCGCCGGCACGCGGCCTTCACCCGGTCGGCGCGCGCCAAGCCCGGCGAGCGGACCAGCGCCACGATGGTTTCAAGCGGCTTCGCCAGCTCTTCGTGTGCCGCAGCCGACAGCGCGCGCTCCGCACCCTCGGCGAAGAGGTCCCCCCGCTCTTCCGCTGCGACCGCCGTCCAGAGCCCGACGTCGCGCAGCGCCTGCCAGAGAGTGAGCCCCAGCGAGTCGGGGAACTCTTCCAGGATCTGCGCACCCTCGAACGCTTCCGTGCCCCGGATCAGCGCCGGTGGGACGCGCCAGCGGCGGCGGGGAGGACGCGGGGAAGGGGCATCAGACGACGTGGGGCGGGCGCGGCGCATCGCGGACATGGCGGTTGGGCGGACGCGGGGGTAGAGTGGAAGGGCAGGGGTACGTTCTGCCCGGGGAGTACAATACGCCGCCGCGCTGCCGCGCGCCAGATTTATCCACTCCCCTGAAGGAGTTGCCGTCCGCGCCCGTAGCTTGCAGGGATGGAAGCCGAGTTCGAGAACAGCTCTCCGTCGGTCCCCCAGCCCGGGAACTTCCCCTTGCGCGTGTTGCTCCCCCTCGTCGCCTTTCTGCTCTGGAACCTGGCGTACGCGGGCGCGCTGCTGCTGCTTCCACCTCCTGCCGGCATCGCCCTGGCCCTCGTCTTCACCGCCGTGTACCTGTGGCTGGCGGTGTTTCCGCGCGGCCCTGGGTGGGCGGCGGCGCGGCGCGCTTCCACCCTGCGGCTGCGCCCGCCCCTCCCACGCACCCGCCGCTGGCTCGCCGCCGCCGTACCGGTGTCGCTGGTCCTTTCCGGATCTCTAGACATCGTATACAGTGGGCTGGTGCGTATCCCCATGGACGCGTACAACCCGTTCGGGGGATTGACCGGCACGCCGCTCGGCCGCCTGTCCATCGCCGTGGTGGCCATCGGGATCGCGCCACTGGTAGAGGAGCTGGTTTTTCGCGGCCTGCTGCAGCGTTCTCTGGAGCGGCGCTGGGATCTGCGGCGGGGAATCGCCGGCGCGGCCGCGGTGTTCGCGCTGGTGCACGGGATCCCCGCGGCCTTTCCGCTCTACCTCTTCCTGGGTGTGGTGTTCGGCTTCGTGGTGTACGCCACGCGGTCCATCTGGTCCGGGGTCATCCTCCACGCGGCGAACAACTCGCTCGCGTTTCTGTCGCTGAGCTTCGCTCCCGAGGAGCTGGTCCGCCCCACGCTCCACGAAAGCGGCTTCACGCCGGAGTGGTGGACGGCGCTGGGCGTTCTGACCCTCGCCCTCATCGCAGGCGGATGGCTGGCACGTGGGATGCTCCGCGCCGGCAGGGAGACCCGCGATCCGCACGGTGACCCCCGCTCCCGCGGTGACGTGGCTCCCCTTCCGTCCTGATCCCGCTCCTCCACCTCCTCGCCAACCGAGAACCGCCATGGCACGCTCCGCCGATACGCTGGACACCCTGCTCCAGGAAGACCGCCGCTTCCCCCCTCCCGCGGAGTTCGCCAGGCGGGCGCACGTGTCGGACCGCTCCGTCTACGAGCGTGCCGAAGCCGACCCCGAGGCGTACTGGGCCGGGTGGGCGGAGGAGCTGCACTGGTTCCGCAGGTGGGATCGGGTGCTGGACTGGAACCCGCCGCAGGCCGAGTGGTTCGTCGGCGGCAAGCTGAACGCCGCCTACAACTGCCTGGAC
>JALZKG010000075.1 GCA_030859365.1 Gemmatimonadota bacterium | reverse complement strand
TCGTTGGACTCCGCGTCGCGCGGCTACCGCACCCTCCTGCTGGAGCAGAGCGACTTCGCCAAGGGGACTTCCAGCCGCAGCACCAAGCTGGTCCACGGCGGAGTGCGCTACCTCCGGCAGGGAAACGTGGCGCTGGTGCTCGAAGCGCTCCGCGAGCGGGGGACGCTGCTCCGCAACGCGCCCCACCTGGTACGCAACCTCCCGCTCATCGTCCCGGTCTACGACTGGTGGGAGGGGCCGTTCTACGGAATCGGGCTGAAGATGTACGACCTGCTCGCCGGCCGGCAGGGGTTCGGGCGCTCCAGGCGCCTGTCGCGCGAGCGGGTGTTGGAGCTGATCCCGACGGTCGAGCCGGACGGATTGACCGGGGGGGTGATCTACCACGACGGGCAGTTCGACGACGCGCGCCTGGCCGTCGCCCTGGCCCGGACGGCGGCGGGGCAGGGTGCGACGCTGGTCAACTACGCCGCCGTCACAGCCCTGGTGAAGCAGGACGGCGAGGTGCGCGGGGTCCGGGCGCGGGACGAGGAAACGGGCGAGGAGTGGGAGCTGCTCGCCCGGGCGGTCGTCAACGCGACCGGCGTCTTCGCCGACGGGGTACGGCGGATGGACGAGCCCGGCGCGCCAGCGATGATCACCCCGAGCCAGGGCATCCACATCGTCCTGCCGCGCGAGTTTCTCCCCGGCGACACGGCGATCATGGTACCCCGGACCGACGACGGGCGGGTCCTGTTCGCCATCCCCTGGCTCGGCCGCGTGGTGGTGGGAACCACCGACACCCCGATGGACGGGACGCCGCTGGAGCCGCGTCCGCTGGCGGAAGAGCTGGAGTTCCTCCTCGAGCACGCGGCCCGCTACCTTTCCAGGGACCCCACCGCGGACGACGTTCTCAGCGCCTTCGCGGGGCTGCGGCCGCTCGTGTCGGAGGGGGAGGGCGGGAGTACGGCCGCCCTTTCGCGGGACCACACGCTGCACGTCTCCGGTGCCGGACTCGTCACGATCACCGGGGGGAAGTGGACCACGTACCGCCGGATGGCGGAGGACGCCGTGGACCAGGCCGCTCTCGTCGCCGGGCTGGAGGAGAGGCCGGCGGTCACCGGGGATCTCCGCATCCAGGGACACGATCCGGGCGCGGACCGCTTCGGCGATCTGGCCCCCTACGGATCGGATGCACCGGCGGTGGAGGCGCTCCTCGGGGAGGATCCCCGCTGGGGCGAGCGGCTCCACCCGCGCCACGCCACCCGCGCCGGCGAGGTGGTATGGGCGGCTCGCCACGAGATGGCCCGCACCGTGGAGGACGTTCTGTCGCGGCGCACGCGTCTGCTGCTGCTGGACGCACGGGCGAGCATGGAGGTGGCGCCCCGGGTCGCGGCGCTGCTGGCGGAGGCGCTGGGCCGGGACGCCGCGTGGGAGGGGGAGCAGGTGCGCGCCTTCCGGGAGCTGGCGCGGGGCTACCTCGTCGGTCCTGCTCGGTAGCGGGTCCGTACGACGCTTCTGGGGCGGGAGCCCTGCGCTGCCAGTGGCGCAGGGGCTGCTCTTGGTGTAGCTTGTTTAACCCCGCCGTACCCGCACGATCGGATCCATCCTCCCCGGAGTTCCTCCCCTGTGATGCTGCGTTTCCCGCAGAGCCCACCCGCTGCGGTCCGCCTGCCGGAAGCTTCCCGGATCCTGGCGTGGGTCTACCTCGGGCGCTTCTGCCTCGCCGCCGCGGTCTTTCTCGCCGCCGCCGCCTCCTGGACGGAGTCGCCCCCCGGCGTGACGCTCGCGGTATCGCTGCTGCTGGTGGCGACACTGCTCTTCACCGCGGCCTCCTTCTGGTACACGCATCTCCGCGTCCGGCACCCGCGGCGGCGCTTCCTCTACGCGCAGTCGGTCTTCGACACCCTGCTGGTCAGCGGGGTGGTGCATGTCACCGGCGGGCTGGAGAGCGCGTTCGCTCCGCTGTACATCCTGGTGATCTGCGCGGCCGGGGTTCTGCTCCCGCTCCTCGGGGGGATCCTGGTGGGCGCGCTCGCGAGCATCGCCTACTTCGCGCTGGCCGCCTTCAGCGCCCAGAGCGCCCTGGACATCGGAGTGTTCCTCCAGATCGCGCTCTTCGCCATCGTCGCGCTGGTCACCGGCTATCTGGGAGACCGGCTCCGGCAGACCGGGACGGTGCTCGGCAAGGTGGAGACCGAGCTGCGGCTTCTCCGCCTGGATACGGACGACATCCTGGGAAGTTTGAACACCGGGATCATGATCGTGGATGGCCGGGGAGATCTGGGGTACCTGAACGCCGCCGCCGCGGAGCTCGCCGGTCTGGACGCCCAGCGCTGGCTGGGCAGGCCGGTCATCTCCAAGCTCGACGGCGTCGCGCCGGGGCTGGGGGGTGTGATCGCACGCTCCGCGGAGACCCGGCAGCCGATCCGCCGCTTCGAAACGCAGGAAACCGAGGAGGGGGGGCGCGTCTTCGGGGTGAGCACCACGGTGATGGAGCGGCCCGCGCCCGAGCTCCCCGCCGTCAGCGTGATCTTCCAGGACATCACCGAGCGCAAGCGGATGGACACCCTGCGCCTGCGCTCGGAGCGGCTGGAGGCGGTCGCCGAGCTTTCGGCGTCGCTCGCGCACGAGATCAAGAACCCGCTGGCCTCCATCCGCAGCGCCGTGGAGCAGCTCGGGGGCGACGGGCTGGACACCGAAGACCGCCGCGTGCTGGAGGGGCTGGTGATCCGCGAATCGGACCGCCTGAGCCGACTGCTTTCCGAGTTCATCGACTACGCCCGCGTCCGCGCCCGGGTCGCCGAGCGGGTCGAGGTGAGGACGCTGGTGCGGAACGTCGTCGACCTGGTTCGCGCGCATCCGGACGCCGAAGGGCGGACGCTCTGGATGGAGGAGCCCGAAGGGGCCGATCTCCCGGTGTACGGCGACGAGGATCTGATCCACCGCGCGGTGCTGAACCTGGTGCTCAACGCCGCGCAGTGGGCGGGCGCCGGCGGCCGGGTCGAGGTGGCGCTGGATCGGCTGCACTCCGATCTGCTGACCCCAGCGCTCGGACCCCTGGACGCGGTGCGGATCCGCGTCGCCGATACCGGTCCCGGGGTCCCCGCGGACGCTCTCGACCATATCTTCGATCCCTTTGTCACGCACCGGCCGGGCGGCACCGGCCTCGGCCTCGCCCTGGTCCAGCGCGCCGCCGAAGCGCACGGGGGCGCGGTGTTCGTGGACAACCAGCACACGTCGGATGCCCTGGGGGCCACCTTTTCGCTCTACCTCCCCGCCTGCTCCGTCGCTGAACCGGCGACCATCAGGGAGTCCACCCTCAACCTGATCCCGCTGTGAGCACCACGCCGAAGATTCTGGTCGTCGACGACGAGACCGCCATCCTGGACACCCTCCGCATCCTCCTGCGACGCGAAGGGTTCGAGGTCACCACGGCGGTGGGGGGGCAGCAGGGGGTGGAGATGATCGCGCAGGAGCGCCCGGACGTGGTTCTTTCCGACGTGCGGATGCCGGGCGTGGGAGGGCTGGAGGTGCTGCTCGCCGCCCGCGAGGTCGACCCGGGCCTCCCGGTGATCCTGATGACGGCGCAGGCGTCGCTGCAGACCGCGATGCGTGCGGTGAACGAAGGGGCGTTCTACTACATCCAGAAGCCCTTCCAGAACGACGAGCTGGTGGCCATCTGCCGGCGCGCCTCGGAGTCCCGCCAGCTGCGCAAGGAGAACCAGGCGCTGAAGCGGGAGATCCGCCGCCGCGACCGCTCCGAGGTGTCGCGTCCCAGCGGCAAGAGCCGTGGCTTCACCGAGGTGCTCCGCCTCGCCGAGACCGTCGCTCCGACCGACTCGACCGTGCTGATCTCGGGCGAGTCCGGAACCGGCAAGGAGGTGCTCGCGCACTACCTTCACGACCGCTCGGAGCGGGCGGACGGCCCCTTCGTCTCCATCAACTGCGGCGCGCTGCCGGAAAACCTGCTGGAGTCGGAACTGTTCGGCCACGTCAAGGGCTCCTTCACCGGGGCCGTGCGCGACAAGCAGGGGCTCTTTGTCGCCGCTGAGGGGGGCACCTTCTTTCTGGACGAGGTGGGCGAGATGACCCCCGCGCTCCAGGTCAAGCTGCTGCGCGTGCTGCAGGAGCGGGAGGTGATCCCGGTGGGCGCCACCGAGCCCATCCCGGTGAACGTCCGGATCATCGCCGCCACCAACCGCGACCTCGAAGAAGAGATCCGCCGCGGCGGCTTCCGCAGCGACCTGTATTACCGCCTCAATGTGATCACTCTGCACCTGCCGCCGCTGCGGGATCGTGGCGACGACGTCCCCATCCTGGCCGACTACTTCCTGCAGAACCACGCCATGCACCGCGGCAAGACCCCGCCGCGGCTGTCGGAAGAGGCGCTCGCGGCGCTGCAGGCGTACGACTGGCCCGGCAACGTGCGCGAGCTGGAGAACGCGCTGGAGCGTGCCGCGGTGCTTTCCGCCGACGGGGAGATCGCGGTCTCCGCGCTTCCGTCCCGGATCACCGAACGCGCCCCGGAGCCCCTCGTGGCCGACCGTCTCCCGCCGAATCCCACCATGGAAGTCATCGAGCGGGCCTACATCTTCTGGGTGCTGAAGTCCGAGGGAGGGAGCAAGAGCCGGGCGGCCGAGGTGCTGGGCATCGACCCCTCCACCCTGTACCGCAAGCTGCTCCGCTACGGGATCGATGAGTAAGGCGCCCCCCGTCCATCTGGCGGTGGTTCCGTTGGGGGAGACGGGTGGGGAGCGGCTGGAATGGATGGCGAAGGAGATCGCCCGGCGGTTTCCGCTGGCCTGGCGGGTGCAGGCACCCCTTCCGATACGCCCGGAGTGGAGCGCGGGGGTGGGGCGCGTGCACTCCTCGGCGATCCTGGATGCGCTTCTGGAGCTGCCGCCGGAAGGCGTGGCTCCCCCGGAGCAGAAGCGGTGGAGGCTGGGGGTGACCGATGGGGACCTCGCCGCGCCGGAGCGCTCCTTTGTCTTCGGCGAGGCGGAGATCGCGGGGTGTTGCGCCGTGGTGGGCGCCGCCCGTCTGCGCACGGGCGAGCGGCTGCTCAAGGAGGCAGTCCACGAGCTCGGCCACGTCGCGGGGCTGGCGCACTGCCCCGATCCGGAGTGCGCGATGCATCCATCCGCCGATGTGGACGAGGTCGACCGCAAGGGCGCGGACCTGTGCGGGCCCTGCTCCGCCGCGCTTCGCAACCTGCTCGGCTCCACGACCGCTTGATCCACCGCCTCGCAGCCGTTAGCTTGCTCCAGCCGCAGTCGCCCGCCCGTTCCGCGACCCGATGTCCGCTGAAGTAGCCGTCCTTGTGGAGGTTGCCATGCCTCCGGAGCCCCCGCCCCTCCGGAGTGTGCGCCGTGCCTACCTGGGGTGGGTGGAGGAGCAGGTGGAGGATTTCAAGGACGCCATCCCCCGTTCCGAGCTGCTCCGTCTGGCGGACGAAGTCGTGGCGGATCTGCAGGTGACCGATCGGGGGCAGTACCAGCTCACCGAGGTGCTCCTTTGCACCGCGATCGACCGCCACATCGCGCGGCTGCTGAATCTTCCCTCGTACCGGCGCTGGGTTGCCATGCAGAAGGAATCGCGCTAGGCGGTTCGCGGCGACAAAAGGGGGGAGCGGCCGCTACGGCCGCTCCCCCCTTGCGCGTTCGGGAGTACGCCTACACCGCGTCGGAAAGCGAGGTGAAGGTGAAATCGCGCACCTTGAGCGGCGGGACGACCACCGAGGAGCCGGTCTCGCCCGACTCCGAGGCGCTGACCCGGACGGGACGTCCCATCATCTCGATGTTGTTGAGCATGAAGACGGGGGACTCGTTCCAGCGCAGGTTCTTGACCGCGCCGGTGATCCGGCCGTTCTCCACCAGAAAGGTGCCGTCGCGGGTCAGCCC
>JALZKG010000066.1 GCA_030859365.1 Gemmatimonadota bacterium | reverse complement strand
CTCCACCCCGGTGGCGCGGCCCTCCCCCGGTGCGCTCACCCGGTCCTCGCCGCCGGCTGCTCCTCCACTCCCTCGCCGCGGACCACCTCCGTCTCGTCGCCGTCCGCGCGCGCCTGCACCAGCAGCTCCAGCTCCCGCTCGCGGAGGTTGAAGGTGTAGCCCGCGCCGACGATCCCGACCCGCAGGTAGCTGAGGGTGAGCGGATTGCCGCGCATGCACTCCTCCGCGTTGTCGAAGCGCACCCCCCGTCCGTCGACAAAGGTGACCGAGCCGCGCCCGACCACCTCGCCGAGCGGCCCCTGCACGATCAGCGCGGTGTCCTCGTCGATGCCGAGCCCCATCAACTCCGGGTTCTGCGCCACCACCATGAACAGGCGCTGCAGGCGGCGGCGTTGGGCGAAGTGCGTGTCGATCAGCGCGCGGAAACCGAGAAAGCCGAAGCCGGGGCCGAGGTGGAGCTGCTGCATCTCCCCGTATCGGTTCGGCTCTCCGCCGGCCAGGATGGTTTCGGTGAGGGCGGCGGCGCCGGCGCTGGTGCCGCCCACCACCGCGCCTCCGACGTACGCGTCGTGCAGCGCGTGCCCCACCCGCGAGCCGCCGAGCGTGGACACGAGCTGGATCTGGTCCCCGCCGCCCAGGAAGATCCCCCGCGCGGAGCGGATCATCGCCGCCACCCGCCGGTCCTGCGCGCGGTCCCGCCGGTCGATCACCGGGATCTCCACGTTGTCGGCTCCCGCGGCGGCGAACGCGGCGAGCCAGTCGTGCGCGGACCGGGCGGGATCGGAAGAGGCGGTGGTGATCCCGACGATCTTGCCGCCGTTCTGCCCGTCGCAGAGGCGGACAAAGCTCGCCATCGCCTCGCCGTCCGCTTCCACGGCCCCGCCCATCAGCACCAGGGTGCCGGCGTGGCGGTCGGTGCGGCGGCGGCTGGGCACGTTTTCCTGCGGTTCGGGAGTCATGGCGAGGACGAGCGGAGGGCGAGGGCGGCGGCCACCTGCACCGCGGGCGAAGCGTCGAAGCGGAGCGCTCTCCCGTCCTCCACGGAGCCGTCGCGCCCGAAGGCGATGCGGCCGTCGCGCACCACGGCGACCTCGGATGCGAGTTCCGCGTCGTGCTCGGCGACGGCGACGGCGGTGGAGAACACGGCTACCCGCCGTCCGCCGTCGCGCACCCGTCGCTGCACCTCCCACTCCCCGGCCGGCACCACCACGGTGCCCTCCGGATCGAGAGCGTCCGCCACGACGCTGACGAGCTGGGCCGCACGCTCCGGATCCTGGTATCGCTCCGGCACATCGGCGAGAGCCGAGCCGAGAATCACCGCGACCCGCGAGCTGGCGTACGGGAGACCGGCGGCGAGCAGGTACGCTGGCGCCACCTCCACCACCAGCTCCCCGCCGCCGGCAGGATCGCGCCGCAGCTCCTCGCAGAGGGCGGCGCGATCACCGGCGCCGGTTACGCCGCAGAGCACCCGTTGGCGCAGGGGGGGGACGTCGGGCAGGGCGGCGAGCGCGGCGAGCTCCGCGACAGCGTGCTCGACTCCGCCCAGGGAGCCGGCGAAGGCTCGCTGAACCGTGTCCAGCGCCAGCCCCGCGACGCGCACCCCCACCTCAGCGTGGAGGTGCTCGAACACTACCGTGTACTCCCCCGGCCGGTCGCCGCCCCGCGCCCGACCGTACCCCACGTCGTGGCCCACCAGGGTCTGGAACTCCAGCGCCAGGTGCTCCATGATGTGAGGCGCGTACGTGCCCTCCCGCAGCCGCGTGACGAAGCCGCCCCGCTCCCCGACGCTGCAGCGGTGCTCGACGAGGCCGGGGAACGCACCGAGCAGAGCCTCCGTGAAGCCCGGCACGTCCGCGGAATTGATTTCATCGTACTCGCCGACCCCGAGGTCTACCCGGGTGACCGGCCACCGCGACCAGAAGTTGGCTCCACGCAGGGTGCGGATCCCGAGCAGCCGGATCTCCGTCGCCGGGTCGGGCCGCGTCATCTCCTCACGGCGTGGCCACCCCGGTGGTGCGGGACTGAACGCGCGCGAGCGTCTCCCCCACGTCGTCGGCGAGGATCACCGCCAGGTCCCCTTCCTCCAGGTCCGCCATCAGCCGGTCCAGCGCGTCGGACTCGCGGGGAACGAACTGGATCCGCTCGGCGTCCATCCCGGCTTCCGCGAGACCTTCGGCGATCAGCGCCGACGTTTCCCCGGGCGCGCGGCCGCGGAGGTCCTCGTCCTCCTTGACGATCACCCGGTCCAGCACCCCGGACATGCGTCCCAGCCCGCGGATGTCCTCGTCGCGCCGGTCCCCCGGCGCGCCGATCACCCCGATCCGTCGCTGCGCCGCGAGCTGCTGCGCCAGATCCATCAAGCCCTCGACCGCCGCGGGGTTGTGCGCGTAGTCGACCAGGATGCGGGAGTTGCCCACCCGCAGCAGGTTCAAGCGCCCCGGCGTCATGGAGGGCGAAGGGAAGAAGGACAGGAGCCCGGACTGGATGGTGTCGTAACGCACCCCCTGCACGTAGGCGGTGGCGATCGCCGCCAGCACGTTGCCGAACTGAAAGCGGGCCGCCCCTCCCAGGGTGAGCGGAACGTCTCGGACGTTGGCGATGGGGATGCGCAGCCGTCCGCGTCGCACCACGAAGACGTCGTCTTCGATGCGCGCCGCGATCCCACCGCGGGCGATATGATCCTCCATCCGCTCGTTGTCGCCCGGCGGCTGCACGGAAAAGAGAACGATGTCTGCGCCGGTACGATCCCGCATCGCGTAGACGAGCGCGTCGTCCGCGTTCAGCACCGCGTGACCTTCTCGCTTCACCACCGCCGCGATGGTGGACTTGACCTCGGCGAGTTGCTCGACCGTGCGGATCCCCCGCATCCCCAGGTGGTCCGCGCTCACGTTCAGCACCACCCCCACGTCCGCCTCGTCGAACCCCAGCCCGGAGCGGAGCAGCCCTCCGCGGGCGGTCTCCAGCACCGCCACGTCCACGGTGGGGTTGCTCAGGATGATGTTCGCGCTGAAGGGGCCGGTCATGTCGCCCTCCATCACCAGCCGGTTCTGCAGGTACACCCCGTCGGTGGTCGTGAACCCCACCGTCTGGTCGGTCTGCCGGAAGAGGTGGGCGATCAGCCGGGCGGTGGTCGTCTTGCCGTTGGTCCCGGTCACCGCGATCACCGGGATGGTGAAGTCCGTCCCCGGCGGGTACAGCATGTCGATGATGGGCCCACCCACGTTGCGCGAGGTCCCCTCGCTGGGGTGGGTGTGCATCCGCAGCCCCGGCGCGGCGTTCACCTCGATGATGGTCGCGCCGTTCTCCCGGAAGGGGACGCCGATGTCCGGGCTAAGCACGTCGATCCCGGCGATGTCCAACCCCACCACGCCGGCGGCCATCTGACAGGCGGTGACGTTGTCCGGGTGGATGTCGTCCGTGTGGTCGATGGAGGTGCCGCCGGTCGACAGGTTCGCGGTGGCGCATAGTCCCACCCGCTCCCCGGCGGCGGGGACGTGCTCCATCCCGAGCCCACGGCTGGCGAGGAACCCCTCGGTGCGCCCGTCCGTGGGGATGCGGGTCAGCGTGCGCCGGTGACCCGCTCCGCGGCGGGGGACGCGGTTGGTCTGCTCGATCAACTCGCGGATGGTCCGCTCCCCGTCGCCGAGGATGTGCGCCGGGAGGCGCTCGGCCACCGCCACCACGCACCCGTCCACGACGAGGACGCGGAAATCCCTGCCCTCCACGAAGCGCTCCACCACCACGCGCTGGCCCAGCGCGACGGTGGCGGGCCAGGCCCGCCGGAGCGCATCCTCGTCGTTCAGCCGGCCGGAGATGCCGCGCCCCTGGCTCGCGTCCAGCGGCTTGATGAGCACGGGATACCCGATCTCCCACGCGGTCTCCAGCGCCGCCTCCAGGCGCGTGGCGATCCCGCCCTGCGGCGCCGGAAGGCCGATGTTCTGCAGCACCCGGCGCGTGTCGTCTTTGTCCTGCGCGATCTCCACGGCGATGGCGCTGGTGTTGTCGGACATCGCCGCCTGCACCCGCCGCAGGTTCCTGCCGAGCCCAAGCTGCACCAGCGAGCCGGAGTTGAGCCGCCGCACCGGGATGCCGCGGCGAATCGCCTCCTCCACGATGGCGGCCGTGGAGGGGCCGAGGCGCACCTCTTCCAGCAGGTCGTGGAGCTCTTGGAGCGCCTGCCGGATCGGAAACTCATCCCCGGTGATGCACGCCCGCACCAGCCGCGCCGCGTCCTGCACGCTCCGCAGCCCGACGTCCTCCTCCTCGTACGCCACGATCAGCCACCACACCCCCTCGTCGCCGGACTCCACCACCCGCCCGAAGCTGACGTCGGAGCCGGCGAGCGTTTGCAGCTCCAGCGCCACGTGCTCCAGGATGTGCGGCAGGTGCGTTCCTTCGCGCAGCCGCTCCACGAAGCCGCCGCTCTCCCCCCGCGAGCACGGGTGCTCGTGCAGCGTCGGCAGGTAGCCGAGCAGGCGCTCGGTGAAGCCCTGCATATCGGCGGAGGCGACCTCTTCCAGGTCGCCGAGCCGCACGTCGCAGGCGATCACCGGCGCGAGCCGCCAGAAGTTGGGTCCGCGCAGCGCCCGGAGGCGCTGGATCTGCAGATCGTCCGAGTTGAGGCGCAGGGGGCCAGCGGAGTGGCCGCGCTGGACCGGGGCGGCGAGTGGATTCACCTTCCGTCCGTCAGCGGCGACCCCTGCGGGGTGGATCTTCCGGCTGCGGCTCCCGCACGCCAGGCCCCCGCGACCCCGCACCCTCCCGCGGGCGCGCGTGCCCGCGGTCCGCGCAATCGATGCGCCGTCCGAAGCTTCCGGTCCGGGCGGAGGGCGCTACGGGAGGATCGGACGCCTCGTCCGGGGAGCGCCGATCGGCGTACATGGGAGTCATGATGCACCTGCGGATGTGGTTTCCGGATCATCGCCGCGGCCGCGGGAGCGGCTGCGGGGAGCGCCCGTAAATGCATGAACCGTACCGTTTATCCGCCAGTTCCCTGCGAACCGCCGGGTTCCCCTCCCCGCGTCCGATCCCCCCGCTTCAGCAGCCGATCCGCTCGGTGCTGACCACGAGATCGTCCAGATAGCGCTCCTGCGCCTGCGGCGCCCCACCATTCCAGTAGTTGTCCAGCGTCACTGTGTTGATGCCGAACTCGTCGTAGGCACCCACCCAGTTCAACCCGGAACGGCTGGCTTCGGGCACCCCGTCCAGCCACAGCTCGAAAAGGCCGTTGGACTCCCCCGCGTCGTTGAGGCGGACGTGCGCCTCGATGCAGTGCCACCGCCCGACGTGATCGGCATCGAAGACGGGGGTCGTTCCCCTCCGGTAACCAAGCCAGCGCGCCGTTCCCGCGAGGTTGCCGGTCGCGTCGGTATACGATACCGGGTCCAGCACGAGGAAATTTTCGTGGGGCGACGTCGCGCTCCACACCAGGGCCTGCATCGCCTCCGTCCAGTCACGCCTCGCGAACACCTTTGCGCGTGAGATCTTGTGTCCACCGCCGCCGGTCCACCCCGGCGCGTTTCTGAGATAAAAGCGCCAGAAGATCTCGCGGTAGTCACGCTTTCCTCCGTCCCCGGCGCGAAAGTACGCGCCCGGGGTGCGCCCGAAGGCGACGTGCATCCATCCCGCGCTCACCTGCCCCGCGTGCGTCCATCGTGCGCGCATCCCGCTCGATCCCGCCCGGCCAACCCCGGGGGCGCGCACAAAATCACCCCCGTGGTCGCTGTGCTCGAAGTAGGAGGAAAGGCGATCCTGCTCGAAGTCGTCGCACCAGATCCACCCGCTCTCCGGCGCGTCACACCGGGACACAGGTCCGATGCCGGTACCGGACGCCGGCTGCACGACCAGCCCGGCCAGGCCGCTCTTTCCATCGCTGGTCGCCCTCACCCGCGCGCTACCGGCCGCCACCGCCCGGACGACGCCGCGCTCCGACACGGTGAGCACGTCCGCGTCGGTTGTGGACCAGGTCACCGTGGGACCGACGAGCTCGGCGCCGTTGGCCGCGCGCAGGACCGCCGTGAAGCCGAGGGAGTCACCGATCGACAGCGCAACGCCTCCGTCGATCGGACCGGCGGCCGCGCCGGGAACGGCCGATGGGGCCACCTCGACGGCAGCTACCTGCGGCTCCTGCGGAGCGACCGCGTGCCGTCCACAGCCAGCCAGAGAAGCGAGCATGACGGCGAGGATGGTGTACGACGGGTGCGCACGACCGGACCGGGAAAGCATAGGCGGGAACTCTCTTCGGCGGCTCGACCGGCGTGGCGAGGTGCGTCCTCGCGGTAGCCTCGAAGCTTTGCGTCCCCGCCTTTCGACGGGTTTGCCGTTGTCGGAAATACTCGGTGGGCAGCTCCACGAGCAGCAAAATTCGTTCTCGCGTCCCCGCCTCTCTCAAATCCTTGCCGCACCAACACTTGCGGTGCGATCTCAGGTGCGAGGGGGGGAAAATCGTTCGCGATCGCGACCTTGTCGCGTTCACAACCCCCGCCGCCCCCACGGCTCGTTGGTCTCAAGGCAATCCATCAGCTCGATGTACACCTTGCGCGCCTCCTCCGTGAACGCGTCGTCATCCTCTGCAAAGGGCTCCAGCGCGGCGCGGATGCGCTCGGAAAGCGTCCCCGCCGCGATCATCCGCTCCGCGAGGTCCAGGTACTCCGCGTCCTCCTTCGGGACGCTCTTCCGCGCCCCCTCCAGCAGGGCGCGCAGCACCTCCCG
>JALZKG010000171.1 GCA_030859365.1 Gemmatimonadota bacterium | reverse complement strand
CCACCACCTGCTGCGTGAGTTTTCCGCGCTGGAGAACGTCGCGATGCCACTGCTCGTTGGCGGCCTGAAGCCGCGCGACGCCAGCGAGCGGGCCCGTGCCATCCTCGCCGAGGTGGGGCTGGAGCGGCGGATGGACCACAACCCGGCGCAGCTCTCGGGCGGCGAGCAGCAACGGGTCGCCGTCGCCCGCGCGCTCGTCACCCGCCCCCGGATCGTCCTGGCCGACGAGCCGTCGGGGAACCTGGACCCCGCGACCGGTGGGCGTCTTCACGACCTATTCTTCGAGGTGAGCCAGCAGCACGGGGCCGCGATGATCCTCGTCACCCACAGTGCCGAGCTTGCAGCGCGCGCGGACCGGGTTCTGCGGTTGGAAGAGGGGCAGCTCGTGCAGATGCCTACCTATCAACCGGAGACGGCGGAGGCGGTGCTGTCGCGCGTCCGCGAGGGCTGAACCGGAGAGCGACGCGAATTCATGGATTGCGAAAAGTGCGGGAAGCGTGAGGCGAGCATCCATCTCACCCAGGTCGAGAAGGATCAGATGAGCACGTTTCACCTGTGTGATGCCTGCGCCGCCGCCAAGGGGCTCGAGCCCGGGGTGCAGAGCGGGAACGCAGTTCTGACCGACTTTCTCGCTCAGATGGGAAAGGGGATCGGACCCATGCCAGCGACGGGGGAGTGCCCTTTCTGCGGAACCACTCTGGCGGAGCTGAAGCGTACCGGCCGGCTCAGCTGTGCGGAATGCTACGAGCACTTTCAGCAGCATCTGCGCGGTCTTCTGCGGAAGCTGCACGGCGGATCGCAACATGCAGGCAAGGCGTATCGTGCCGACCCGTCCGAGCTGGACCCGACGATACAGCTGGCCGATCTTCGCCGGGGGCTGCAGCTTGCGGTGGGCGCAGAAGACTTCGAGCGTGCCGCGTCCTTGCGCGACCAGATCCGCCGGATGGAAGCGGAGGAGTAGCCGTATGAGACCGCTCGGAACCGAAGACGGGCTGGAGTGGCTGGAGGGGGATGGGCCCTCCGCCGACGTTGTGCTTTCCACGCGTGTCCGACTCGCGCGCAACCTCCGGGGCTATCGCTTCGGCCCGCGCTCGACGGCCGCGGACCGAAGCGCCGTACTCGCGCTCGCGCGGAAGGCCTCGACCGAAGCGCCCTCGCTCCGCGGGGGGAGCAGCACGCTCCTCGCGGAGGCGGACGAGCGCACCCAGCGGCTCCTGCTGGAACGGCACCTGGTCAGTCGGGAGCTTGTGGGGGAGGATAGCGGAGGGCCAAGCTCGCACTCCGCACTCCTTCTGGGTACGGGGGGGACCGTCGGCGTGATGGTCAATGAGGAAGACCACCTCCGACTGCAAAGTCTGATCAGCGGCTTCCGGCTGCGCGAGGGGTGGCGGTGCGCAGACCGGCTCGACGAGGAGCTCGGCGCCCAGCTCCCATACGCCTTCCACAACGAGTTCGGCTATCTCACCTCCTGCCCCACCAACGTCGGCACCGGGTTGCGGGCATCGGTGCTGATCCACCTGCCAGGGCTGGTGCTTACGCAGGAAATCGGCAAGGTGCTGCAGGGGATCACCCAGATGGGGCTTACCTTTCGCGGCCTCCATGGCGAAGGCTCCGAGGTGGTCGGAAACTTCTTCCAGATCTCGAACCAGACCACCCTTGGCAAAACCGAGGAAGATCTGATCGAGCACCTGGAAAACATCGTCCGGCAGGTGATCCAGTACGAGGCGCAGGCTCGCAGCGTCCTGCTACGCGACGCGCCCACCGTGATCGAGGACAAGGTGTGGCGCGCGTACGGACTTTTGTGTCACGCGCGCACCCTCGGGTTCGAGGAGGTGATGAACCTTTTGAGCGGCATCCGTCTGGGCGTGGGGCTGAAACTTCTCCCCAGGGTCCGTGTATACACGCTCAACCGGATCATGATATTTGCGCAGGCCGCGCACCTCCAGCAGATGGCGGGAAAGTTGCTCTCGGAGAGCGAGGCCGATGTGCTCCGTGCCGCTTACGTTCGTCGGACGCTCGGCGAAGAGGGAGATCCTTCCTCTGCCGAAGGCAGCCTTTCTGGATAGCCGTCGCTCGGTACGCATCCCGTTTTTGGACCCATAGGACGTTATGAACTACAACTTCACGGATCGGGTGCGGAAGGTGCTTGCGATGGCGCGCGAAGAGGCCATTCGTCTGCAACACGACTACGTCGGCACCGAGCACATCCTGCTTGGGCTGATCCGCGAGGGGGAGGGGGTGGCTGCAGCCGTCCTCACCAACCTCGCGGTAGACCTGGAGCAGGTGCAGGAACGAGTGGAGGAGTCGGTACGCCGGGGCAAGGCTACCATCGCCCTCGGCGAGCTTCCCTATACGTCGCGCGCGAAGAAGGTGCTCGAGTTCGCGATGGCCGAAGCGCGCGAGCTGAACCACTCGTACGTCGGCACCGAGCACCTCCTCCTGGGGCTGTTGCGGGAGGAGAAGGGGATCGCCGCCGAGGTGCTCGCCCAGCTCGGCGTCACCCTCGAGGATGCGCGGCGTGAAACCCTCAAGCTGCTCGGCAGCGAGCCGAACGCCGCTCAGCCACAGGCGAGCGCCCCGGCCTCGTCTTCTGCAGCCGCCGGCAAGGGAGACAAAAAGTCCAAGACTCCCGCGCTGGATCATTTCTGCCGCGACCTTACGGAGTTGGCTCGCCAGAACGAGCTGGACCCGACCATCGGGCGGGCAGAGGAGATCGAGCGGGTGATGGAGATCCTGTCGCGCCGCAAGAAGAACAACCCGGTGCTGATCGGCGAGCCGGGTGTAGGGAAGACCGCCATCGTCGAAGGCCTCGCGCAGCTGATCGCCAACGGCGAGTCTCCCGACTCGCTGCGGGACCATCGCGTCCTGTCGCTGGACATGGCCGCGGTGATCGCCGGCACCAAGTACCGCGGTCAGTTCGAAGAGCGGCTGAAGGCGGTGATGAACGAGATTTCTCAGAACAAGCAGATTATTCTCTTCATCGACGAGTTGCACACTCTTGTGGGCGCCGGCGCGGCGGAGGGAGCGATCGACGCGTCCAACATGCTGAAGCCCGCGCTCGCCCGTGGTGAGCTTCAGTGCGTGGGTGCGTCGACGCTGAACGAGTATCGCAAGTACATCGAGAAGGACGGAGCCCTCGAGCGCCGCTTTCAGACCGTCGCGGTGGAGCCACCTTCCGTGGAAGAGGCGGTGCAGATCCTTCAAGGGCTCAAGGGGCACTACGAGGATCACCACCGCATCGTCATCCCGGACGACGTGATCGAGGCCTCCGTTAAGCTTTCGGAGCGCTACATCACCGACCGCTTTCTGCCGGACAAGGCGATCGACGTGATCGATGAGGCCGGAGCACGCGCGCGTCTGGCGACTCAGGTGCTGCCGCCGGAGGTGGCCGAGCTGAAGAAGGAGCTGGAGGAGCTCGGCAGCCGCAAGGACGAGGCGATCCGCGATCAGGACTTCGAGCGGGCCGCGGAGCTGCGCGACCGTGAGCGGGAGCACCAGCGGATCATCGCCGAAAGGGAGCGCTCGTGGGAAGAGGAGCGGAAGCTGATCCGCCCGACGCTCTCGGAGGACGACATCTCGTTCATAATCTCCCGTTGGACCGGGATCCCCGTCATGCGGCTCAAGCAGGCGGAGACTGCCCGACTTATCGGCATGGAAGACGAGCTGCACCAGCGCGTGGTGGGGCAGGACCGCGCCATCCAGGCCATCTCGCGCGCCATCCGCCGGTCTCGTGCCGGGCTCAAGGACCCGAACCGGCCGATCGGCTCCTTCATCTTCGCCGGCCCCACGGGCGTCGGGAAGACGGAGCTTGCGCGCGCTCTGGCGGAGTTTCTCTTCGCCGACCGCAATGCGCTGGTGCGCGTGGACATGTCGGAATACATGGAGAAGTTCTCCGTGTCGCGGCTGATCGGGGCGCCTCCGGGCTACGTCGGCTACGAGGACTCGGGGACCCTTACCAAGGCGGTTCGGCGCAAGCCCTACTCGGTCGTGCTGCTCGACGAGATCGAGAAGGCGCACCCGGACGTGTTCAACATTCTGCTGCAGGTGCTCGACGAGGGTCACCTCACCGACAACTACGGCCGCGTGATCGATTTCAAGAACACGGTCATCATCATGACCTCCAACCTGGGTGCGCGCGACATCGGAAAGGGGAAGGGGCTCGGCTTCCACACCCCGTCTGACGAGTCCAGCTATGAGGTGATGGAAAGCAAGGTGACCGAGGAGATCAACCGGGCCTTCAACCCGGAGTTCATCAACCGGCTGGACGACGCCATCGTCTTTCACCCGCTCACCAAAGAGCAGATCGGCCAGATCATCCACAACCTCCTTGCCGAAGTCCAGATGCGGCTCTCGGAAGAGGAGCTTACACTGCGGCTGACCGCCGAGGCGATCGACTTCGTGGTCGATCGCGGCTTCGATGAGAAGTACGGAGCGCGGCCGCTGCGTCGGGCGATCCAGCGCTACCTGGAAGATCCGCTTTCGGAGAAGATCCTTGCCGACGAGTTCTCTGCCGGCGAGGAGGTGGAAGTGTCGGTTGCGGAAGACCGTCAGTCGCTTTCCTTCAGAGTTCCCTCATCTTCCAAGACGTGATGGAATCGGTTAATCGATGCTCCCGGGGAGGGCCGCTGGTAGCGGTCCTCCTCGCGGCGCTGTACTCACTTAGCGCCCTACCCGCTATGGCGCAGGAGCCGCTGGGAGCGCCCGTTGGTGATACCGCGGCGGTCGCGGGGGTGAGGCTCGACACGGTGCTGGTTTCCGGCAACCGCCGCCTCCCCGACGCTCAGATTCGGGCGACCGCGGCGCTCCGCTCTGGCGCGACCATCAGCGAGGTGGACGTGCAGCGCGCGATCCGACGTCTCATGGCGTCCGGCAACTTCGAGTCGGTGGCGGTGCTGTCGCTGGGCGACCCGCGGCGGGCTGTGTCGCTGACGTTGCAGGTGGTGGAGCGACCGCTGGTTGCCGGTGTGGAGTTTCCCGGGCTGCAGAGCGTCGGTGCCGGGACGGTGCGCGATACCGTGGGATGGGAGCGGAACCAGCCGCTCGATCCGAACCGAGTGGTCCGCACGGAGGCAATGATCCGCGACCTGCTTGCGAGGCGGGGCGTCCAGCTGCTCAGCGTCGATACCACCCTGATCCCGGTCGAGGGGACGCCGGAAAGCTTCCGCCTTGCGTTCAACGTGCGTGAGGGCAACCGCCTCGCGATTTCTGACATCGTATTCGAGGGGAATCAGACCTATAGTGACGCGGCGCTGCGCGGAGCCATGAGCACGCGGCCCGAGGGGTTCTTCTGGTTCCGCTCCGGCCGCTTCGACCGGGAGGTGTTCACGGAAGACCTCCGCCGTCGGCTCCCCGACTTCTATGCGGAGCGCGGCTATATCGATTTTGCCGTGGTTTCCGACACCCTGATCGTCGATCCGAACACGGGGAAGGCGCAGCTCCGAGTCGCGGTGGCGGAGGGGCCTCAGTACCGTCTCGGAAACTTCGACGTGGAAGGAAATTCCCGCTTCTCGACCGAGCAGCTCACGCGGATGTTCACGCTGCAGCGCCGGTCGGTGCTCGGTCTGCCCTTCGGCGGAGTGGAGCAGCGGGAGCGCGGCGAGGTGTTCAACCGCGTTGCGCTGAACGATGCGACGCAGCGGGTCTCCACGATGTACCGCAATCAGGGGTACCTGTACGCCCAGGTGGAGCCGGTGATCAACCGGGTCCCCGCCGCTGACGGCGGAAGCCCCACCGTAGACGTGACGTGGGCGGTTTCGGAGCGGAGCCCCTTCTACATCCGCCGGATCAACATCCACGGGAACACGTACACCCACGAATCGGTGATCCGTGACCGACTCTGGGTGCTGCCCGGTAGCGTGTACAACGAGGAGCTGCTGGTTCAGAGCTACCAGAGCGTTGCCGGTCTCGGCTTCTTCGAGACGCCGATGCCGCTTCCCGACATCGATCCAAGCCCGGAGACGGGGGAAGTGGACATCACCTTCCACGTCACGGAAAAGCAGACCGGGAACATCAACTTCGGCACCTCCATCGGCGGTGGTTACGCGGGTGCCGGCGGCGGCCTGTCCGGATTCCTCGGCTACAGCCAGCCGAACTTGTTCGGCCAGGGCAAGCAGGCGAACCTTCGCGTGGAGTACGGCCTCGGGCGGAGCCGCTTCGAGACGTCGTTCGTGGATCCTGCGCTGTTCGGCACGCGCAACTCGGGGAGCATCTCGCTCTTCCATACCGACGACCGTTACTCCCCGTTCAACAACGGGCGGCGTGTACGGACCGGCGGAGCGTTGCAGTTCGGGGTTCCGGTCCCGGGGCTCCTGCGGACCCGTGCGTTCGCCGGCTACTCGCTGACACGGAACTCCTACCGGGCGGTCGGCGATGAATGCGCGGAGAGCGAAAGCGTTTTCTGTCTCCCCACTTCCACGGCGAGCACCGCGTCGCTGTCGCTCACCCGCGACACCAAGAACAGCCCGCTCTTCCCGACGGCCGGAACCCGGCAGTCGATCTCGGGGGACCAGACCGGTGGCCCGCTGGGAGGGAATGGCAACTTCCAGAAGGTGACTACGGACGTGGAGTGGTGGGTGCCGGCCGGCTCGTTCGGGGGCGGTGCGCCGGGTGCCCGGCCGATCCGGCTGACGCTGGGGCTCCAGGCGCGCGGCGGTGCGGTGTTCGGGGACGCTTCGCGCTTCCCCCTGGAGAAGTTCCTCCTCGGAGGCGTGCAGTTCGGACAGCCGCTGCGCGGCTACGAAGATGCGTCGATCACCCCCTTCGGGTACAACCAGCGGTGTTCGCAGCTCCGGCCGGAGTGCGTGGGGGCTGCCTTCCTAACGGTGACCGGACAGTACGCCGCACGTCTGAACGACAACCTCTCGGTTCACCTCTTCGGGGATGCCGGGAATTCGTGGAGCAGCGTCGGACAGATCGACCCATCACGGCTCTTCCGCGGCGCGGGCCTCGGCGCAACGGTGGTGACCCCGTTCGGACCCATCGGACTGGACGCCGCGTACGGCTTCGACCGCCGGGACGTCGGCGGCAACCTCGACCCGGCGTGGAAGCTTCATTTCAGACTCGGTCAGACTTTCTAAGGGAGCGG
This sequence comes from Gemmatimonadota bacterium, assembly GCA_030859365.1. Taxonomy (GTDB): domain Bacteria; phylum Gemmatimonadota; class Gemmatimonadetes; order Longimicrobiales; family Longimicrobiaceae; genus JALZKG01. The sequence goes on along the minus strand of JALZKG010000171.1, from coordinate 13,347 downwards.
AGTTCGATATGAGATCCAAGGTGTTTCTGGGGCTGTTCGTCGCCGCCCTTGCCATCGGGGCGGATTCCGCCGAAGCCCAGGGGCGGATCGGGTTCATCAACTCGCAGAAGCTGATTGCCGAAGCACCCGGCGCCGCGGAGGCGCAGCAGACGTTTCAGCGCGACGTGAGCCGGTACGAGGGAGAGATCCGCACGCTGGAGCAGGAGCTGGAGAGAACCCGCACGGAACTGGAGCGGCAGCAGGGCTCTCCCGCATCGGATGCGGCGAGGCAGCAGCGCCAGCGGGAGTTCCAGCAGCGGGTCGGCGTGTACCAGGACAGCGTGCAGAAGCTGCAGCTGACCGCCCAGCAGAGGCAGCAGCAGCTGGTTTCGCCGATCATGACGCGAATCTCCGAAGCGATCGAGCAGGTGCGCAAGGAGGGGCAGTTCGCCATGATCTTCGACGTTTCCGCTGGTTCTGTGATCAGTGCCGATCCGAGCCTCGATCTGACGAACCGCGTGCTGGAGCGGCTTCGGCGGAGTCCGCGCTGATCCGCGTGCTCGACACCGCGGGTGCCCGTAGCCGAGTGGCTGCGGGCACCCTTTCGTTTTCCTGCCCCCGGTGCGGTTCCGTATGACCGCGAGGGAAGTGGCTCAGGCTGTAGCGGGCGAGCTGGTCGGCACGGGCGCCGCCGAGATCCGGTCCGTTGCGCCGCTGGAGAGTGCGGGGCCAGAGGACCTCGCCTTTGTTGCTCACCACCGGTACGTCCGGTATCTTGCCGGGTGCCGAGCCGGAGCGGTTCTCGTATCGCAGGAGCTGTGTGGGCACCTGCCGACGGGGCTGGATGCAATCGTGGTGACCGACCCTCATGGAGCGCTCGCCCGTATCCTTCCGGTGCTCTACCCGGAGGATCGAGGTTCCGCCGGGGTGGACCCGACGGCCGCGGTTCATCCCAGTGCCTGCCTTGCCGAGGACGTGGGGATCGGTCCAGGCGTAGTGATCGGAAAAGGCGTGGAGCTGTGCCGCGGCGTGCGAATCGGCGCGCAGAGCTTCGTGGGCGCAGGGTGCATCGTCGGCGCCGACTCCACGCTCTACCCCGGCGTCACGCTGTACCCGGGGGTGCGGCTGGGTGAGCGCTGCATCATTCACAGCGGGGCGCGGCTCGGAGCCGACGGATTCGGCTTCGTATGGGCAGACGGGCGTCACGCCAAAGTGCCCCAGGTGGGTGGGTGCCGGATCGGCGACGACGTGGAGATCGGTGCCAACAGCACCATCGACCGGGGGTCGATCGGAGACACGGTGATCGGCCGCGGGTCCAAGCTGGACAACCTGGTGCACGTGGGACACAACGTCCGCATGGGCGAGCATGTCCTCGTCGTGGCGCAGGTGGGGGTTTCCGGGAGCACGATCGTCGGGGATCACGCAGTCCTGGCCGGGCAGGCCGGTATCGGAGGGCACCTCGAGATCGGCGCAGGGGCCCGGGTCGGGGCGCAGGCCGGGGTCACTGCGGACGTGTCCCCTGGAGAGACGGTGTCGGGGTATCCGGCGCGACCCCACCGGGAGGCGCTACGCGCCCAGGCATCGCTGTTTCGGCTCCCCCGGCTGATGGAACGTCTGCGCGCCCTCGAGCACGCGGTGTTCCGGAACGATCGCTAAACCTTTTTTCAGGACCGCACAGCTACGCCGGATGACCATACCCAGGCAGAACACGGTTGCCGCTCCCGCGATGATGGAGGGAGTCGGCCTGCACACCGGAGCAGCGGTGCGGCTCCGGGTTTTTCCCGCTCCCGTGAACCACGGGGTCGTGTTTCGCCGTGTGGACCAGCCGAACGGGGTTCCCATCCCGGCCACGGTGTGCAGCGTCACCTCCACGGACCGGGGAACGACGCTGGCCAAGGCGGGCGTGGAGGTGCATACCGTCGAACACCTGCTGGCGGCCGCCGCCGCGCAGGAGATCGACAACCTCCTCGTCGAGGTGGACGGACCGGAAGTGCCGATCTGTGACGGAAGTGCCCTCGCGTTCGTGGAGCTCTTCCGCCGTACCGGGTGGGTGGCTCAGGATGCCCCCGCACGGGTGCTCGCGCCTCGTACTCCCCTCGTCCTCGAGGAGGGAGAGGCAAGCTACGTCGTCACGCCCGCCGCGGACTACCGGATCTCGGCGACGATCGAGTGGGAACACCCGCTGATCCGCCGGCAGTACGCATCCTTCCGGATCAGCCCGGACAGCTTCGCCGGCGAGCTAGCCGCCGCGCGCACCTTCTGTCTAGCCAGCGAGGTGGAGACGCTCCGTGGCCGCGGCCTCGCCCGCGGCGGCTCTCCCGAGAACGCGGTGGTGCTCACGGAGAGCGGCCTTTGGGAAGAGCAGGCACTCCGCTTCGAGGACGAGTTCGTGCGGCACAAGGCGCTGGACATTGCCGGGGACCTCGCGCTTACGGGCGCGCGTCTCGCGGCGCACGTGATCGCGGAGCGGCCCGGGCACCGCGGCAACGTCGCCCTGGCGGCTCACCTGCTTGCGGACGAGAGGGCGCGGAGTGCCGGGCCGGGGTTGGACATCCAGCAGATCCTGGAATTCCTTCCGCACCGCTATCCGTTTCTGCTGGTGGATCGGGTGCTGGAGTACGAGGCCGGAAAGCGGATTGTCGGCCTCAAGAACGTGACTATAAACGAACCGTTCTTCGTCGGCCATTTTCCCGGACGTCCGGTCATGCCCGGCGTTCTGATCATCGAAGCGATGGCGCAGGTGGGGGGTCTGCTGGTGATGGAGCAGATCGAGGACCGCTCCAACAAGATCGTATATTTCATGTCTCTCGACAAAGTGAAGTGGCGGCGCCCCGTCACGCCCGGTGACCAGATCCGGTTCGAGGTCGAGGTGCTGCAGATCCGGGGAACGACCTGCCGGATGCGCGGCCTCGGAATCGTGGACGGCCGCTTGGTGGCAGAAGCAGAGATGATGGCTCGTGTCGTCGACGGCTGACGGGGTGCGGATGCTCCGCGCCGCCGCTGGAGCGTCCGTCCACCCGACGGCGCTCGTGGATCCGAGCGCGGTGCTCGCTCCGGAGGTGGAGGTCGGCCCCTTCACCGTCATCGGGCCCGGGGTGGAGGTAGGGGAGCGGACTCGTATCGCCTCCCACGTGCTCATCGAGCGCGACACCACCGTGGGGCAGGAGTGCGTGATCTCCAAGGGTGCGGTGCTTGGGACGGACCCGCAGGATCTCAAGTATGGAGGCGAGCTCACACGTCTGGTGGTGGGTGACCGCACGGTGATCCGCGAATACGCTACGCTCAACCGGGGAACCGGCGGGTCCGGCGTCACCTCCGTGGGAAACGACTGCCTGTTGATGACGTACGTTCACGTGGCGCACGACTGCACGCTGGGCGATCACGTCATCCTATCGAACAGCGTCAATATGGGTGGCCACGTAGCGGTGGGGGACTGGGCGGTCGTAGGAGGAGGAACGCAGATCCATCAGTTCGTCAGGATCGGGCCGCACGCCTTCATCGGAGGTGCTTCGGCCGTCCGCAAAGACGTTCCGCCCTTCGTCAAGGCCTCGGGCAGTCCGCTGCAGCTGTACGGACTCAACTCCGTCGGACTGCAGAGGCGAGGGTTTTCCGACGCGAGCCGACGCGAGCTCAAGCGCGCATACCGCCTCTTCTTCGGCTCCACTCACAACGTGACGCAGGCGCTCGAGCTCGCGGCCGAAGAGCTGCAATCTTGCTCCGAGGTGGACGCGTTTCTTACGTTCTTCCGGGCGAGCGACCGGGGTGTTTCGGCTTGAGCAAACTGCGGTTCGGTGTGATCGGCGTCGGCAGCCTGGGGTTTCATCACGCACGGATCCTACGCGAGCTGCCCGACGTCGAGCTGGTGGGGATCCACGATGCCGATCCGGATCGTGCGCGGTGGGTCTGCGACGAGTTGGCGGTTCGCAGCTTCGCGGCGCTCGACGAGCTTCTCTCCTCCGTTGAAGCCGCGGTGATCGCCGTTCCGACGACCGTACACGCGGTGGTAGCGCTTTCCGCTCTGCGCCGCGGGGTGCACCTGCTCATCGAAAAGCCGATCGCTGCCACGCTCGAGGAGGCGGACCAGATCGTCCATGAGGCGGACGCGAACGGGGTGCTGGTCGCAACAGGCCACGTGGAGCGCTTCAACGCTGCGCTGCGGGCATGCGAGCCGTACCTAGACGAGCCCCGCTTCGTGGAGTCGCACCGGCTCGCCCCCTTCGGCGTGCGGGGTACGGACGTCGCGGTCGTTCTCGATCTGATGATCCACGACATCGACCTGGTGCTGAGTTTGATCCGCAGGCCCGTGCGCAGCGTCGCGGCGGTGGGCGTGCCGGTCCTGACCGGGAGCGTAGACATCGCCAACGCACGGCTGACCTTTGAAGGGGGTGCGGTCGCCAACATCACCGCCAGCCGGATCTCTCCCGAGCGGATGCGAAAGGTCCGTCTCTTTCAGCGCTCGGGCTATCTAAGCCTGGATCTGGCTCGCGGCGGAGGCGAGTTCTTCCGGCTGCGTGCCGGTGCCCGCGCCGCTGCTGCCGAAGGCCACCCGTCGATCGGCGCACTGGCGGAGCGGGTCGAGCTGACTGGCGATGGAGCCGAGCCTCTGCGAGCCGAGCTCAACTCGTTCGCGGACGCGGTGCGGGGGAAGGGACCGCTGGTGGTCACGGGCGACGACGGCCGCCGTGCTCTGGCCGTTGCCCTGGAGATCATGTGCTGCATCGACACGGCCGGTGATCTCTCCGCCTCCTAGCAACCTTCCGCGGGGCATGCGCCCCCCTTCTCCGGTACGCCTGATCCTGTTCCTGCTGGTCGTCATCGGCGCGATCTGGCTCCTGCTCCGGAATGTCTGACGTCTCGGCGGGCCGCTCGCCGCCGCGGGGGCCCGCCATCTTTATCGCCGCGGGAGAGCCGTCCGGAGATCTGCACGGTGCCGCTCTGGCGCGTGCGCTACGCGAGCGCATACCCGGGGTGCGGCTCCTGGGTCTGGGCGGCTCCCGCATGGCGGCCGAGGGCACGGAGCTGCTCGCCACCCTGGATCAGCTCGCGGTGATGGGCTTCTCCGAGGTGGTTCGGCGCCTTCCCTTCTTTCTCCGTCTTCGCCGCCGCGTCTTCCAAGCCCTGGAGGCCGAAGCGGTCGATCTGGTGATCCCGATCGACTACCCCGGCTTCAACCTCCGTCTCGCCCGGCGCGCCCGCGCCCGCGGCATTCCCGTTCTTTTCTACATCGCGCCCCAGGTCTGGGCGTGGCATGCGTCCCGGGTCCGGCTTCTCGCGCGGGATGCCGACCGCGTGGCCGTGGTGCTACCCTTCGAGCAGGCTTTTCTGCGGGAGCGCGGCGTCGACGCACACTTTGTCGGACATCCGCTTCTCGACTCGGGGGCGGCGGACGAGGGCGTGGCTGATGAGCTGACCCGCCACGGTGTCGATCGGCGGCGCCCCATTCTCGGCCTGTTCCCGGGTTCGCGGCCCGGTGAGGTCCGGCGTCACCTCCCTCTCTTCTCTGCGGCGGCCAAACTTGTCGTCGCCGCGCTCCCCGCTGTGCAGCCGGTCATTGGCGTTCTGCCGGACGCCGACACCGCGGCGTATCCCCGCACTCCCTGGCCGCGGCTCGTGGGCGGACCCGGATTGTTGCGGGTGGTCAGCGCAGCCATCGTCAAGTCCGGCACCATCACCCTGGAGGGCGCCCTCGCCGGAACGCCGATGGCGGTCGCGTACCGGATGGATGCGCTCAGCTACGGCATCGCCCGGCGTCTGGTGCGAGTGCCGCACATCGCGCTGGCCAATCTGATCGCCGACGATCGGGTGGTACCCGAACTGGTGCAGGAACGGGCTACGCCCGAGGCGCTCGCCCGGGCGATTCTCCCGCTTCTATCGCCCGATGGGGAGGCGAGGACGGAGATGATCGCGGGGCTGGGCCGGGTGCGGGCCGCCCTCGGCGCCCCCGGCGCGTCCGGGCGGGTCGCGGAGATGGCGTGCGAGCTCCTCGGGCGACGGGTCTGAGCGTGTGCGACCCCACCGCATGGATACGGCGCACCGTTCCCGCGGCGGGCGGAGCGCTGTTGAACAGCCTGCTCGCGAGCTGCCGTATCGAGCGGGACGGCGTGGAAAACTACGAGTCGTTCTGGCGATGCGGGAGACCGGTGGTCTTCGTGCTCTGGCACGGCAGGCTTCTGCCGTGCACCTACCGTCATCGCGGGCAGCGGCTGGTCACCCTGATCAGCCGCCACCGGGACGGCGACTATATCACCCATGTCGTCGAGAGATGGGGATACCACGCGGTCCGGGGATCCAGCAGCCAGGGAGGAGCGGATGCGCTGCGCCAGCTCGTCCGCAGCGTGCGGAGCGGGCGGTCCATCGCCGTGACACCGGATGGCCCGCGGGGGCCCAGGGAGCAGATGAAGATGGGACCGCTCTCGATCGCCCAACTCACCGGGGCACCGCTGATCCCCGTCGCCTCCGGCGCGTCGCGTGCATGGTACTTCGGAGGGTGGGACCGCTTCCTTGTACCGAAGCCGTTCGCCCGGCTCCGCATCCGGTACTCGGAGCCCATCATCGTGCCCCGGGACGCCGACCCCGTCCTCCTGGAGGCACTGCGGATGGAGACCGAACTTCGGCTGCAGGCGCTCACGCGGCAGGTCGATCTGGAGGTGGGGGCGCGATGATGGCCCCGGGGCGGCTGCACCGTTGGGTGGGGAGGTGGTGGAACGGCGAAGCCGGACTTGCGGGACGGGTCGCGGATGTCGTCCTTGCCCCGGCCGAGTGGCTCTTCCAGGGCGGTGTTCGGGTGAGGAACGCCGCCTACGACCGAGGGGTGCTCGCGAGGGTCCAGGCCTCCATCCCGGTGATCAGCGTCGGAAACCTGAGCGTCGGCGGGGCGGGGAAGACGCCGTTCGCGGCGTGGCTCGTCGGTTGTTTGAAAGCCAAGGGCAGGGCACCCGCCGTCGTGCTTCGCGGGTACGGTTCGGACGAGGTCCTCCTGCACCGCGAGTTGAATCCGAGTGTCCCTGTGCTCGCGGATCCTTGTCGTGCGGCAGCGGTGGAGCGCTCGGCGGCACTCGGCTGCGACGTCGCGGTGCTCGACGACGCCTTTCAGCACCGGCAGGTGAACCGGGACCTCGACATCGTCCTCGTCGCCGCGGAGCGCCCGCCCCTGCCGCTCCGCCTGCTTCCCCGTGGCCCGTTCCGTGAAACCCTGCGCTCCCTGAGCCGCGCGGATCTCGTGGTATTAACCTGGAAGAGCAGCGAGGGACCACCGCAAAGGGTGCTCGGGGGACTCGACGAGCGCTGCCCGCGACCGGTTGTAGGTTGCCATATCGCCCCGACACGCCTGGTTCCGCTGCACGGAACGGATTCGCCGCCGCGGCCGCTCGAGTCGCTGCTCGGCGAGCGCACGCTCGTGGTCGCTGCTCTCGCCGATCCACGCCCCTTCCGGAACAATCTCGCGGCCGCCGGGGCGCGGGTGGAGATCTGCAGCTACCCCGATCACCACGACTTCACGCATGCTGAAGCGGAGGAGCTGAGCCGGCGGGCGGCAGGGCGCACCCTGGTGATGACCCGCAAGGACGCGGTGAAGCTCCGCAGCCTCCTCCCGCCGGAGTTGAACGCTTGGATCCTGGAGCAGGAGGTCTCGATCGTGTGGGGGGCGGACCTGCTGGAGCGGACGGTCGACGCGGTGCTGGAGCGAGCCCGGCCGTGAGCTTCACCGACGTGCTGGTGATCGGAAGCGGAATCGCGGGACTCACCTTCGCCCTACGGGCCGCGCAGAGCGGCGAAGTTCTCGTCGTCACGAAAAAGGAGCGACCGGAGTCGAACACCAACTACGCCCAGGGGGGAATCGCGGCGGTGTTCGGGGCTGACGACTCGCTCGACCTGCATTGCGAGGACACCTTTGTCGCCGGCGCGGGCCTTTGTCACCCCGACGCCGTCCGCGTGCTGGTGGAGGAGGGGCCGGCGCGCGTCCGGGAGCTGATGGCGCTCGGCGTCCGCTTTTCACGCGTGGGGGAGGCACTCTCGCTGGGACGCGAAGGAGGCCACTCCCGACGCCGGATCGTCCGAGCCGACGACCTCACGGGTCGCGAGATCGAGAGGGCTCTCCTGGCGGCGATCGCGGTCGATCCACGGATCGAGGTGCGGGAGGACCATGCCGCCATCGATCTGATCCTTTCCGACGACGGCCGCCGCTGCGCGGGCGCCTGGGCACTCGACGCGCAGGGGAGTCTCGTGGAGATCCGCGCCCGTGCCACGCTGCTGGCGACCGGTGGGTGCGGCCAGGTGTACCGCCACACCACCAACCCGGCGATCGCGACGGGCGATGGCGTCGCGATGGCTCATCGGGCGGGAGTGGTGGTCGCGAACATGGAGTTCGTTCAGTTTCACCCTACCGCGCTCTTCCCGGCCGACGCACGGGCCTTTCTGATCTCGGAGGCGGTTCGGGGCGAGGGAGCGGTGCTCCGGCTGCGGGATGGTTCCCCTTTCATGGATCGCTACCACCCGCTCGGATCCCTCGCACCCCGCGATGTCGTCGCGCGGGCGATCGACCGTGAGATGAAGCAGAGCGGCGATTCTCATGTCCTGCTCGACTGTTCGTCCATCGAGCCCGACCAGATCCGCGCCCGCTTTCCGAACATCCTCGCCGAGACGGCGCGGCGAGGGCTCGATCTGCTCGCAGAGCCGATCCCGGTCGTACCGGCGGCACACTACCAGTGTGGAGGCGTGCTCACCGACACCTGCGGGCGCAGCTCAGTCCCGGGGTTGTATGCGGCGGGAGAAACCGCGTGCACGGGCGTACATGGGGCCAATCGTCTTGCTTCCAACTCGCTCCTCGAAGCGGTCGTGTACGCCCACCGTGCAGCCCGCGCCGTCCGCGACGACCGCCTCTCCGCTCCCGAGGGTACGGACCCACCCCGCGGGTACGGCGCGGCGCCGTCCGCGGAGGTGCTTGCTCGGATACGGAGCGCAGTGCAATCCCTGATGTGGGAGCGGGCGGGGATCATCCGCTCCGACGTGTGGCTCGGAATAGCTCTGGAAGAACTCGACGAGCTAGCGGCCGCCGCGGCGGGTGGCGGAGTGGAGGAGGGCGGGGGAGCGGATGCGATCGAGGTGCGCAACCTGCTCGGGGTCGCCCGCCTGGTGATCCACTCGGCCCTGCTCCGCAGGGAGAGCCGGGGTCTCCACTTCAACGCCGACCACCCGTACCGCGACAATGAGCGTTTCCTGCGCGACACTCTGATCGCCCGGTGAAATCCTCCCCGGTGGTTCCGCGATGAAGCTGTCGCTCATCGTGGTGGGCCGCGCACGAGGCGCCCTGACAGATCCGATTGCCGAATACGAGCGCCGGGTGCGGCGCTATTTCAGCTGGCAAAGCGTCGAGGTACGGGAAGAAAGCTTCCGTGGAAGCGGGGACGAGGCGCGTGTTCGCCGTGAGGAGGGAGAGCGGCTGATGGGCCAGGTACCTCGGAGCGCCGAGATGATCGCGCTCGACCAGGGTGGCGAACGCTGGAGCTCGGAGGAGCTTGCGGACTATCTGGTCGCGCTCCCTCTTAGGAGTGTGGCGGGGGCGGCGTTTCTGATTGGAGGCGCATATGGCCTTTCCGACGTCTGTCTGCAGCGTTCCGCTCGGCTGCTCTCGCTTTCACCGTTTACCCTTCCGCACGAATTGGCCCGGCTTGTGATCACCGAACAGCTATACCGCGCCGGCACCATCGGGCGCGGGGAACCGTACCACAAGGGGCCGCGCGGATGAGCGAGAGCGCAGGAAGCAGGGATGAGGAGTGGTTCGAGCGCTGGTTTGGTGACGAGTACCTGGCGCTGTACCCCCACCGTGACATGGAAGAAGCTCGACGGGCGGCGGGTCTGGTGATCCGCGAAAGCCGTGTAGCGGCGGGTGCGACGACGCTCGACCTCGCGTGCGGAGCGGGACGCCACCTCGAAGCTCTGCGCGAGCAGGGTTTCAGGGCGTTCGGACTGGATCTTTCATACCCACTGCTGCTCCGGGCCAGGGAGCGCGCGCCGGTCGTCCGGGGCGATATGCGCGTGCTGCCCTTCCGAAGTGCTTCTCTGGACCTCGTCGCGAGCTTTTTCACCTCGTTTGGCTACTTCGAGGATGCGGCGGACGATCGCCAGGTTCTCCGAGAGGTGAGAAGAGTGCTACGGCCGGGTGCTGCCTTCGCCTTCGACTACCTCAATTCGGACCGGGTACGGACCGAGCTGCAGCCGCGCGACGAGCGGGAGGTCGATGGACGCCGGGTCGTGCAGATCCGCACGCTTGCCGATGGCGGAAGGGCCGTGAAGAAGCAGATCCAGATCTATCCGCCGGGAGTCGCGGAGCCGCAGCTCTTTCATGAACGGGTCCGTCTCTACCCGCCGGACGAGTTCCGTGCGCTGCTCCTTGAGCACGGTCTCGGAGAGCACCGCATCTTCGGCGACTATGAGGGTGCGCCGTTCGAAAAGAACTCGCCCCGGCTTCTGGTGATAGGGGTTGCCCTGTGAGCATCCGCGCCGTTCCGACTCGGCTCGGCGGGCCGAGTCTGGCCGCTGCGTACATGGCCGGCAACCCCGAGGTGACACCCTTCTTCGGCGCCGATCCACGCTCCCTCTCCGCCTACCGCGCCCAGGCGAGCCGCGTGGCACCTCGCTTTCCGCGCCCCGAACGAGAGGTGGTGGCAAGCATCCTCCATCCCGCTTCCGAACGTGCCGCCGAGCGCCTGGAGCGGTTCGTGGAGGGCGGCGGTGTTGTGGTGACCACGGGCCAACAGACGGGTCTCTTCACCGGCCCGCTCTACACCGTCTACAAGGCGCTCTCGGTTGTCAGCCTGGCAGCGGCGCTGGAGCGGGAGCTCGGCACCATCGTTCTCCCCGTGTTTTGGAGCGCGTCCGAGGACCACGACTGGGAGGAGATCGACCATGCATACCTGGCCGATTTTCGCGGTGGCGTCCGGCGGGTCGACGTCGCACCGTCCTATCCCGCACCGCTCTCCGCTGCGAGACGCGCCCTCCCGGATGACTTCGAACACGCTTTAGAAGCGGTCCGGCAAATCGTTGCGGGAGAGGAGCATGCAGAGGACGTTTTGACGTGGATCCGGGAAGCGTATCGGGAGGGATCCAGCTTTTCCGACGGCTTTCTACGACTGATCCGGTGTATGTTCGCCCGCTTCGACCTGCTCACCATCGACGCGGCGGATCCCATCCTGAAGCGGCGCTCGGCGCCTGTGCTCGCGGCGGCGCTGGAGCAGGCACAGGCGCAGGAGGCAGCGGTGGCGCTTCGTACCCGCGCCATCACCGACGCCGGGTATGCTCCGCAGGTGGCGGTGCTCCCTGACGCGGCGAATCTGTTCCTGGAAGACGAATCGGGGCGTCGGCGCCTGCACAGGCGGGGGGGAGGGTGGCGCGCCCACGGCTCCGACCGCACCCGCTCCACGGAGGAGCTTCACGAGATCCTTCGGGAATCACCCGAGAAGATCAGCCCCAACGTGCTGCTGCGGCCGGTCGTTGAGAGCGCCGTGCTCCCGGTCGTGTCGTATGTAGGGGGGCCCGGCGAGATCGCCTACTTCGCGCAGGCGGCCCCGCTCTTCGAGATGTACGAGGGGCTTCGGATGCCCATGATCGTCCCACGAGCGTCGTTTGTTCTCTTGCGCTCGGAGACCCAGGAGCTGCTTGGCTCCTTGGGGAAGAGGTGGTCCGACCTCGCTGCTCCGGAGCACCGGCTGGCCCGCGGGGTTGCGCGAGAGCAGCTCCCCCCGGACGCGGCGGACGCGCTCGCGGAGCTTCGGAGCGGACTGGTCGGGGGCTTCGGGCGTGTTCTGAGCGCCGCGGCCGAGATCGACCCCACCCTTGCGGGCTCTGTCGGGGCGAGCCGCAACGCCGCCCTTCTCGAAGCCGCACGTGTGGAGCAGAAGTTGCTCCGCGCGGTGCAGCGCCTTGAGGCGGGCCGCATCCGGCGGATGCTCAGCGCCCGAGCCGAACTCTATCCGCACGGAGCGCCGCAGGAGCGTGTGCTGAACGTGATTCCCTACCTTGCCCGCTACGGACTCCCTCTGTTCGACCAGATCCTGACGCAGATCACCTCACCCTGGCAGTCCACCCCGGAGGCAGGCTCATGAGCGGCGCCAATCCGGTTTCACCCCCAGAAAAGGCTGCCGGGACGGGGTCGGCCTCCTCGATGGTGGCGGCGGGCATCCTGCTCAGCCGTGTATTCGGGCTGGTTCGGGAGGCGGTATTCGCCCGCTACTTCGGTTCCACGCTCTACGCGGACGTATTCAAGGCAGGGCTGCGGATGCCGAACGTCCTGCAGAACCTGCTGGGAGAAGGCACGCTCAGCGCCTCGTTTATTCCGGTGTACGCGGAGTTGCTCGAAGAGGGCAGGGAGGAGGAGGCGGGGCGAGTCGCGGGTGCCATCTTCGCCATTCTGCTGGCTGTCGCGGGGGCACTGTCGCTGGTGGGCGTTCTGTTCGCGCCGGCCCTCGTTCAGATCCTCCTCCCCGGCTTCGAAGGCGAACGACGGGTGCTGACGATCGCGGCGGTTCGTATCCTCTTCCCTATGACCGGAGTGCTGGTACTTTCCGCATGGTCGCTGGGCATCCTGAACAGTCACCGCCGGTTTTTCATCCCGTACGTCGCCCCGGTGCTCTGGAACGGGGCGATCATCGGAACCCTCTTCCTGCTGGGTGGCCGGCTCGATCTGCCGCGGCTGGTGATCGCTCTCTCCTGGGGTGCCCTGCTCGGAGGCGTGCTTCAGTTCGCCGTCCAGTTGCCGTGGGTGTTCCGGCTCGAGCGACGGCTCAAAATCTCCTGGGGTACGCAGCTCAGCGGGGTGCGGGAGGCGGTTCGCAACGCGGGGCCGGCGGTGCTCGGCCGTGGAGTGGTGCAGCTCAGCGGCTGGATCGACATGGTTCTCGCCAGCCTGCTCGCCGTCGGCGGGGTGGCGTTCATCTCCTATGCGCAGACCATCTATGTTCTCCCGGTAAGCCTCTTCGGCATGTCAGTCGCGGCGGCGGAGCTTCCGGAACTCGCGCGGCGACGGACCGGGGCTCTGGACGTGCTTCGCGAGCGAGCGAGCGCGGGGCTCCAGCGCGTCGCGTTCTACGTGGTTCCAACCTTTGTGGTTTTCCTGGTCCTCGGCGATGTCGTGGTCGCCTTTCTCTTCGAGCGGGGAGAATTCAATCGGCAGGATACGCTGATCGTCTACCTCACTCTTCTCGGGTATACGACCGGTCTCCTTGCATCCACCGCGACGCGCCTCCTGTCGTCGACCTTCTTCGCGTTGCGCGACACCGTGACTCCGGCCCGCGTGGCAGGACTGCGGGTTCTGGTGGCCGCGTTGCTCGGCTTCGGGCTGATGGTGCAGTTCGAACCGGTGAGCCTCTTTGGACT
>JALZKG010000058.1 GCA_030859365.1 Gemmatimonadota bacterium | reverse complement strand
CCCTTACACCGTCGGGCGAACGTTCTGGTTGAGCCGGAACAGGTTGTTCGGGTCGTACCGGTTCTTCACCTCCACCAAGCGGTCGTAGTTTCCCCGGTACGCCGCGCGCTCCTGCCCCACATCCTCCGGGATGAAGTTGACGTAGACGCCGCCGGTGGCGTGGGGGGTCATTGCATCGTACAGATCGCGCGCCCAGGCGATGCACTCCCGGTCCTGCGCCGGGTCCTCCCAGCGTGTATGCAGGTTCATCAGGAACCGGGCGTCGCGGTGGGGATAGGCGGTCGCGTCCGTGGGGCGCTGGTTGATGGCGCCGCCGAGCTGCGCGATGGCGATCTCGCTCTGCGCCGAGGGCATGGACTCGGCGAAGGCGACGAAGTTGTCGATCATCCCATCGGTGAACTCGACGAAGTTGTGGGACTTCCAGTAGTTGCGCGCCCCGGCGGGGAGTAGTGGGTCGAATGCCTGCTGCCACCCGGCGTACGGGTGAGGTCCGATCACGTCCACGATCGGGTCGCCGATCTCGCGCAGCGGCGCGAGAGCCGCCTCGCCGTCCGCCATCTCGCCTGCGTAGAACGCGGCGATGATGAGAACGTGCTCGCCGTGCCACTCCTCCGGAACGAAGGGGAGCGGCGGCGCGTGCCGGAGCACGCACCACGCCGTCACCTCGTCGGGCGCCCGCGCGGCGAACTCGCGGTACTGACGGAAGACCTCCGGCGCGTCCGCCAAGGGGTAGATCAACAGGCCGGAGAGCACCTCCGGGCCGACCGGGTGAAGGTCGAACTCGAATGACGTGACCACGCCGAAGTTGCCACCGCCGCCGCATACAGCCCAGAACAGATCCGGGTTCTCGTCCGCGCTGGCGCGCCGGAGCTTGCCGTCGGCGGTCACGATGTCCACCGAGCGCAGGTTGTCGCAGGTCAGCCCATACTTGCGGGAAAGCCAGCCGAACCCGCCGCCCAGGGTGAGCCCGGCGATTCCCGTCGTCGAGTTGTAGCCGACCGGCGTGGCGAGGCCGAACGCCTGCGCCTCGTGGTCAAAGTCGGCCAGCGTGCACCCCGGCTCCACGCGGGCGGTCTTCGCGACGGGATCGACGTGGGCCGACTTCATCGGCGATAGGTCGATCATCAGCCCGCCGTCGCACACGGCCTTGCCGGCGATGTTGTGGCCCGCGCCCTTGATCGATACGACGAGGTCCTGCTCGCGGGCGAAGTTCACCGCCGTGATGACGTCCGCGACGCCCGCGCAGCGGACGATCAGCGCCGGGTGCTTGTCGATCATGGCGTTCCAGATCGTCCGCGCGTCGTCATATCCCGCGTCTTGGGGCGTCAGCACCTCGCCGCGGAGAGCGCCGCGGAGTTCGGTGATCGGCAGGTCGATGTCGGGGGCCAAGGTTGCCATTGGACCTTTCTCCGGGTGGTGGGTGGGGTAGCGCGGGGCTACCGTGCCTCTGCCTGCATCGCCGCCAGGTTGCGGCGCGCGTTGTTCACAAAGCGCTGGTGCTGGTCCGCTGGGGAGATCTCGAGAAATTCGGTGTCTTCTTCGGCGACTCCGGTGTGTCCGGGCGGCAGGTAGAAAACGTCGCCTTCCCGGAGAGTCTCCTCACCATCGGTACCCTGAATCCGGAGGCGTCCCTTCATTACGTAACCCCAGTGCGGGCACGGGCACAGGTCACCCGGCAGTCCCTTCAGCAGCGGGGCGAAGTCCGTTCCGGCGGGGACGGATACGACCCCCGCTCGCATCCCCTCCCACTCCGCCCCGCGGACCAGCGCGGGGCCAGCGTCGACCAGGATCGGCAGCTCGTTCTTGGATGCGTGCATCTTGTCCCTCCTTTGGAAGTGCGGAAAAAAGGCCTTCACTTCCTGACGCGGAAAAGCGCGGCGAATCGGCTCATCCGCCGTTTTCGGTCACGCCGCGTGCATCCGTCGGGAGCGGCGCGTATATTGGAAAAGGCGAGGAACGGCGGAGCTGATTGCCTCCGCGCCTCTCAGCATTCTTTCACGGACGAGATTGCGCCATGCACCGTCCCGGAGAGGTCACCCAGCTGCTCCAGAAGCTGACCCACGGCGGCCGCGACGCCGTGGACCAGCTCTTTCCGCTCGTCTACGGCGAGTTGCGGGGGATCGCCCACCAGCGGCTGCGGAACGAGCCCGCTGGTCACACGCTGGACACGGGTGCGCTGGTTCACGAGGCGTACCTCAAGCTGGCGGACCAGGAACGGGTGGACTGGCAGAACCGCGCGCACTTCTTCGCCGTCGCCGCCCGGGCGATGCGTCGCATCCTGATCGACTACGCGGTCGCCCGGAAGGCCCAGAAGCGGGGCGGCGCGCGGCACCAGGTCCCGCTGGACGAGGCCATGCTGGTTGCGGAGGAGCGATCCGACGAGCTGCTCGCGCTCCAGAATGCGCTCGTCAAATTGGAGCGCGTGGACGAGCGGCTGGTCCGGACCGTCGAGTGCCGCTACTTCGCGGGGATGTCGATCGAGGAGACTGCCGCAGCGCTGGGGATCTCGCCGGCGACCGTGAAGCGCGACTGGACGGTGGCTCGGGCCTGGCTGCACCGGGAGTTGAGTGGGTGAGCGTACCGCGGCTGGGGAGCCTGATCGGGGAGCTGCGCCGCCGCCACGTGATCCGAGTCGCGATGGTGTACGCGGCCGTCGCCTTTGTGGTGGTGCAGGTGGCCGATATCGCCTTTCCGGCTCTCCGGCTGCCGGAATGGACGCTCACGCTGGTCGTCGTGCTGATCGCGCTCGGCTTCCCCGTCGCGCTGGTCCTGGCATGGGCGTACGACGTCACCCCCCGAGGCGTGCGGCGCACCGATTCGGTCTCTTCGCCTCCGGCGTGGAGCGAAGTCCAGGAGGTGCTGAACGCCGCGCTCGACCGCCCGGTGACAGAGCGGGCCGCGTTTGTTCAGCAGGCATGCGCCGGACGTCCGGCGTTGCGCGGGGAGGTGGGCGCGCTCCTCGCCGCGCACGACCAGCCCGGAGTGCTGGACCGTCCCGCATTCGAACTGCTGCCGCCGCGCCTTCCTCCCCCTTCCGGCCCCGTTCCCCCGGGTGGCCGGATCAGCGGACGTTATGAAATTCTCGAGAAGCTGGGCGGCGGGGGAATGGGGGTCGTGTACAGGGCACGCGACCTTCGTCTGGAGCGGATCGTCGCGCTGAAGTTTCTCCCCCCGCACCTCAGCGCCGACGAGCACGCCAAGGAGCGCTTCCTGGTGGAGGCACAGGCCGCCGCGGCGCTCGACCACCCCAACATCTGCACCATCCACGAGATCGGCGAAACGGACGACGGGCACCTCTTCCTCGC
>JALZKG010000055.1 GCA_030859365.1 Gemmatimonadota bacterium | reverse complement strand
AAGCCGACGTGCGTGTTGCGAAATTCGGCTCGGGCTGCGTCGTCCATGGCCTGCAGTGCACGTCCGTCGACCAGGACCTCCCCCGCACTCGGCCGATCCAGACCGCCCACCAGGTGGAGAAGCGTCGACTTGCCGACGCCGCTCTGCCCGATCACCGCCACCGATTCGCCCGATGCCACCTGCAGATCCACCCCGTCCAGCACGTGCAGCGGCCGTCCATCGCCCCCGAGATAGCTCTTGGAAAGCGCCCGCACCTCCACGGCGGGCGCTTCCACGCGGGAGCCGATCGGCAGATCAGTCATGTCGGATAGCCTCCAGCGGAAGGAGCCGCGCGGCCTGGCGGGCTGGGTAGATCGTGGCCACAAAGGCGATCAGGAGGCTTCCACCAAGGATCGTCAAGAGGTCCTGCCAGGCGAGAGCCACCGGAAGGCGGTCGACGAAGTACACGTCTCCCGGGATCTTGATGAACTGATAGCGGTCCAGGAGCCAGACGGTGAACAGCCCGCCCGCGGCTCCCAGCGCGGAGCCGATCACGCCGATCACGGTTCCCTGCATCATGAAGATGCGCAGCACCCGCGGGGAGGTGAGCCCCATCGACTTCAGAATTCCGATTTCTCGCGTCTTGTCGGTGACGACCATGACGAGCGTTGAGATGATGTTGAACGCCGCCACCACGACGATCAGCAGCAGGATCACCCCCATGGCGAACTTTTCGAGCTGCAGCGCCGAGAAGAGCGCCTGGTTCATTCGCTTCCAGTCTTCCGCGCGGTACGGAACTCCGAGGGTGCGGTCGATGCGACCCGCCACGACGTCGGCGAGCATCGGGTCGGGAAGCCGAACCTCGAGACCCGTTACCGCCTGGCCCATTCCGGTCAACTCCTGAGCCGCGGCGAGGCCGGTGTACATAAACTTGTTGTCGTACTCGTACATCCCGGTACGGAACCTCCCTACCACCTCGAACTTGCGGATCTTCGGCATCAACCCGCCGAGAGGGGTGACCTGCGCTCCCTGAAACGAGATCACATCCACCACGTCTCCGTTGAGCAGGCCGAAACGATCCGCGAGCGAAGAACCCACCAGCAGCGGGGGAAATCCCGTCCTGGTATCTCCCAGCGAGAACTCGCCCGACCGGACCTTCGCGACGATGTCGGTGATCGGCTCGCCGGGTATATCGGGTTCGATGCCGCGAAGGATCGCGGCCTCGGCGTAGGTGGACTGCCCGCGGAGACCCACCTCGGTGTGAACGAAGGGCGCGGCGGCCGCGACGCCCGGGACCCGCCTGACCCGCTCCGCCACCGCCGGCCAATCGTCCATTCGCATGTCCTGGCTGTAAGTCGTGACCCAGATGTGCGGGTTGGTTCCGAGGATTTTCTCCCGAAGGTCGTTCTGCAGTCCCGTCATGACCGCGATCACCACGATCAGCGCCATCACCCCGACCGCCACGCCGCCGATGGAGATCAGGGTGATCAGCGAAAGAAAGCGGGTCCCGTGCCGGGACGACAGGTACCTGCGGGCGATGCGCCACTCCAGCCCCATCATGATCGGGTCCTCCGGTGGCCGCGGCTCACTCGGGCCTCATCGTCGGAAAGAGGATCACGTCCCGAATCGAGCTTTGACCGGCCAGCAGCATGACGAGCCGATCGATCCCCATTCCGAATCCGCCGGTCGGCGGCATGCCGAATTCCAGAGCACGCAGAAAATCTTCGTCGAGCGCCTGCGCCTCCTCGTCACCCGCGGCACGCAGACGCGCCTGAGCCGCAAAGCGCTCCCGCTGGTCGAGTGGGTCGTTGAGCTCGCTGTATGCGTTGACCAGCTCTTTGCGTCCCGCGATCAGCTCGAAACGCTCGGTCAGCTCGGGCTCTCCTCTCTTCGGCTTGGCAAGCGGAGACATTTCCCGGGGGTAGTCGGTGACGAAGGTGGGCTGGATCAGCCGCGGCTCCACGAGAGCGCCGAACAACCCGTCGATCAGCTTGCCGCGCCCGAGCGCTTCAACCTGCTCCACACCCGCCGTCCGCGCGCGGTCCCGCAGCGCGTCGTCGGAGAGGGAGGGCACGTCGACTCCTCCGAGAGCACGCAGGGCCTCATACAGGGTGAAACGCGCAAAGGGAGGGGTGAAGTCGACGTAGGTATCCTCGAACGGCACCCGCTCGATCCCCGCGGCGTCGCGCGCAACGCCGAGCAGCAACTCCTCCGTAAGCTGCATCACATCCGTGTAGTCCATGTACGCGGCGTAGAATTCAAGCATGGTGAACTCGGGATTGTGAAAACGGCTCATCCCCTCGTTTCGGAAGTCCTTGCCGATCTCGTACACCCGCTCCAGCCCTCCGACGATAAGCCGCTTCAGGTATAGCTCGTCGGCGATCCGCAGAAAGAGCGGCGTGTCCAGCGCGTTGTGATGCGTCACGAACGGCTCGGCCGAGGCACCGCCGTAGACCGGCTGAAGGACCGGCGTCTCGACCTCCAGAAATCCGCGCGCGTCGAGAAACCGCCGGATCGAGCTCACGATGCGGGCCCGCGTCACGAACACCTCTCGCACCTCGGGATGGACCGCGAGGTCGACGTAGCGTTGCCGATACCGTCCCTCCATGTCGGAAAAACCGGAGTACACGGTCCGGATCCCGGTCGTGGGGTCGTGCTCCTCCTTCCCGAGGGGGAGCGGGCGCAGCGACTTCGCCAGCAGCTTCAGCGTGCTGGTTCGTAGCGTGACCTCGCCCGTGCGGGTGCGGAAGAGGGAACCCTCCGCTCCCACCCAGTCTCCCAGGTCGATCAGCCCCACCAGCGCGAACCCGTCGTCTTTCACCACGTCCGCCCGCAGGTAGAGCTGCAGCCGCCCGGTGCGGTCCGCCAGGTGCATGAAGACGCTGCGCCCCATTTCGCGCTTGGCCACGATCCGGCCGGCCACGCGGATCGGGCCCTCTTCCTCCTGCTCGCCGTCGCTGAAGCCGGCGAGCGCGTCGGTGGTCGAGTGCGTGGGGTCGAAGCGGTACGCGAACGGCTCCCACCCCGCCTGGCGAATCGCATCCAGCTTTCGGAGGCGGTCCTTGACCACACGATCGGCGAGTTTTTCCGGAGTGTCGCTCATGCGGCAGCCCCGCCGAACTCCCTCAGGTAGGCGTGGATAAACGGCTCCAGATCGCCGTCCATCACCTTCTGCACGTCTGCCACCTTCACTTCAGTACGATGGTCGTTCACCATGGTGTACGGCTGAAACACGTAGGAGCGAATCTGGCTGCCCCAGCCGATGTCGGTCTTGGTCGATTCGAGCTTCTGCTTCTCCCGCTCCTGCTCCTCCAACGCTCGCTGGTACAGGGCCGCTTTCAACATCTTCATCGCCGTCGCACGATTCTTGTGCTGCGAACGCTCCTGCTGGCACGCCACGACGATCCCGCTGGGAAGGTGGCGCAGGCGCACGGCGGAGCTCGTCTTGTTGACGTGCTGACCGCCGGCGCCCGAGGCGCGGTACACGTCCATCTCGATGTCCTCGTCGCGCACCTCGATCTCGATGGAGTCGTCCACGGACGGGTACACGAACACGGAGGCGAAGGAGGTGTGGCGTCGGCTCTGGGAATCGAACGGAGAGATCCGCACCAGCCGGTGCACGCCGCGCTCCGCCCGCAGGTACCCGTAGGCATAGGTACCGCGGACCTCCAGCGTGGCAGACTTGATCCCCGCTTCTTCACCCTCCAGACGGTCGAGCAGTTCGACCTCGAACCCGTGCCGCTCGGCCCAGCGGGTATACATGCGGAGAAGCATCTCTGCCCAGTCCTGCGATTCGGTTCCACCCGCTCCGGGATGAATGGTAACCAGCGCATCGAGCTGGTCGTCCGGACCCTGCAGCATGTTCTGCAGCTCGAGGGTGTCGAGATCCACTCCAAGCGATTGGACTTCGCGAGTCCACTCGGTGTCGAGCTCCTCGTCAGGCTCCAGCGCGAGCAGTTCGGCAAGCTCGCTCAGACTCTCTGCTCTACCCGAAAGCCGGCTCCATGGGTCCGTCCAGGCTTTCAGCGCGTTGGCTTCGTCGATCGTCCCCCGTGCAGCATCGGCGTTGCTCCAGAACTCGGGCTGTCCCATCCGCGCTTCGAGGGCTGCGATGCGCTCCCGCTTCGAGGGAATGTCAAAGAAACCCCCTTAGCTCTTCGAGCCGTGCACGGTACCGTTCCAGTGTCTGCCGATCGTCGTTGGTCATGGATTTGTCGGGGGCATCAACAACAAGGGCCGCCCCGAGCGGGCGGCCCTGTAAGCTCGATGTCAACGATATCTGGTTCCCCCCTACGACGCAAGTCGCTTCGCCGCCCCCTTCCATTCAAAATACCGTGCGTCCGCCGGCGAGCAACTCGTTCAGTGCGTCACGAAAGTGAGGGGTGCCGGCTGCGGTTGCGGAGCCCACCTGCCCCATGTACTCCTCCCAACTCTTGCGTATCTCCTCTTTGAACTCGCGCTTCAAGGCACCGCTCTCCAGAGCGCGGGTACGTCGTTCCGGGTGGTAGGTGACGATGTCCGACACCAGGGCACGGGCCAGGCGCCGGGCTTTTGCATTGGGGTCGGGGATGCCGAAGCCAAAGGCGGGTCTGAGTGCCTCCGGATCAGGGGCGCGAGCGCCCGGGCCGGAATCCGCCGGGGTCGATGTGTCCGGGATGGAGGCCTGGGGGGCCGGCATTGCCACTGCCGGGGGGGAGGCAACACTCGGGAGTGGAGCGTCGTCCACCAGAGCCGCAGCGGATTGGACCCGTGTCTCCACGGGGAAGACGCCGCGGCAGATCGAGCACCGCGCACGCACCCCGGCGGAGGGGATCTTTGCGGGGTCCACACGGAACACGGTGGCGCAGTGGGGGCAGGTGACGTTCATAAGAAGCATGCCCGCGAAAGGCGGATGGATGGACAGGAGACTGGATTTTCCGAGCCGTCGCGCCCGGAGGAAGCCCCTATGTTCGGGAGCGAGCCGCGCGGCGGTCGACGGCGTAGGCCGAACCCGGTAGCGACTTTGCGTACGCCTTCATCTCAGTCGCCAGTTCGCTGATCTGTGCGACGTGCGAAAAGTCCCGATGTCGATTGGTCACCACACCGATCGACAACGTCATCAGCGGGACCGGATACATCTCACCCCGACGATCCTTGCCGAAAAAGTGCCCGCGGATCCGATCCTCCGAGGTATACTGCAGCCCGATCAATTCGTCGAAGATCTGTAGAATCTCCTCGCAGCAGACCGCCACAACCTCGAAGGGGACGGTGAAGATAAAGTCGTCACCTCCGATGTGGCCGATGAAGCCATCGGGCGCGATCGCGCGCACCACGTCCCGCAGGATGCGGGACAGGATCAGGATGACGCGGTCGCCATGATTGTAGCCGTAACGGTCGTTGAACTCCTTGAAATGATCCAAGTCGGCGTAGCACACGGCGAACGTCTGCTCGGCCTCGAGACGCTCGACGAGGTCCCGCTCGATCTGGACGGTCCCCGGCAGCCGCGTCGTCGGATGTACGCTCACATCGCGCACCGCCCGCTGCAGCGCCATCTGCAGGCGAAGCTGTGCCTCCCGCGGTGAAAGCCGCTCCGCCAGCACCTCATCTGCTCCCGCGGCGAGGGCGTCCGCCACCTCTCGGGATCCTTCCCCGGTCACATACGCGAGGACCGGAACGATCGCCGTGAACACCTGGGCTTTCACGGTGCGGCAGGCAGCGAGAACAGCATCCGCCGGATGCGACGCGTCCAGGAAAACCGCGTCAGGGGAAGCCCGGTCGAGACGCGTCAGGAGATCCCCGGCGTCGGCTACGTCGACGATCTCGAACCGGTTGCAGTTTGCAAAGTCTCGAAGGGCGCTCGGCAGGACGCCGCCATGAGGCGAGAAGTGCACAATCACGCGTTGCGGCATCGGCGTCAGGGGCGGCGCGGAGCGCCGGAGGAGGGGAGCGGCGTGGCCCGGCCATACTACGGTCGGCCGAAAAGCGTGTCAACCGTGGGAGTATCGTCTTGGCTCTACGAGGTCGGCGTCTGGTCCTGTAGAGGCTTAGCCTCATCGATCAGCATGATCGGAATGCCGTCGTGGATCGGGTAGCGGAGTCTGCACGCGGTACACACGAGACTCGGAGGATCCGGCGACAGCTGCAGTTCACCTTTGCACTGCGGGCACACCAAAATTTCGAGCAGTTGGGAATCAAGCATGAGGCGTGGACCTGGATGGAAGCGAATAGCCGAGTCGTTGGAGGACCAGAGGGTCCATCCGCCAGCGGGGCAGCACCTTTACCCATAGGTCCAGGTACACGCGAGTCTGGAGAAACGCTTCGATTTTGCCCCGCGCATCGCGTCCTAGGCGCTTCATCGCAGTTCCCTGGCGGCCGATGAGGATTGCCTTCTGGGTCTGTCGTTCCACGAAGATCGTAGCGCGGATGTAGACCGGGTCGCCAGTCTCCCGAAACTCGTCGATCTTGATGGCGACGCTGAAGGGGATCTCCTGTGAATATAACTCGAAGACAGCTTCACGAATTAGTTCCGCCACAAAAAAGCGAGTCGACTGGATGGCGAGTTCATCCTCCGGATACAGGAACGGCGAGAGTGGGAGAGAAGCGCCGATTCGGCGGCGGAGTTCCTCAATACCTTTTCCCGTACGCGCAGAAACGGCAACCGCATCGGCGTTCAGCTCATTCCTCACCCATATCGACGCAGAGTCCATTTGACCCGGTACGGCAACATCCGCCTTGTTCAGAACGGCGATGGTCCTGGACTGTCCGAGTGCCGAAAGCATATCGCGGATCGGTTCGGGGACGGCGGGGAGCTTCGAGTAAGCATCTACCACCCAGAGCACCAGATCCGCCTCCCGGACCGCGGCCATCACACTGTGCAGCATCGATTCCTGCAGGAGGTACTTGGGATCGAGCAGACCAGGCGTATCCAAATAAATCGCCTGAACATCCTCTCGAGTGTCGATCCCCACCACACGTTCACGGGTAGTCTGCGCCGTCGGTGTAACGATACTCAACTTCTGCTCGACCAGCTGATTGAGCAGAGAAGATTTGCCGGAATTCGGCAGTCCGATGATCGCCACGTATCCCGCGCGGGTGTGCTTGCTGTCTCCATCTTCTTCTGGCAGGGTCATCCTAACAATGTACCTCTTAGGATTACCCGCGAGCAAGCGTAGAACGTCCGAGAGCCCTCCGCCGGGTGGGGCGGGGGGCTCTCGGGGGTGGGGTGATGCTGGGGGTGCCGGCGGCGCCGTACTCTCCCGCCGGGTGGCCCCGGCAGT
>JALZKG010000053.1 GCA_030859365.1 Gemmatimonadota bacterium | reverse complement strand
GCGGAATCCTTGGGACCGAGCACGCTGGGGTGGTTCGCGACGCGGAGGCCGCCGGCTTCCGCGTCGCGCGAGTCGACGAAGAAGAGGAGTGGTGGAGTGCCCTGCTCGTTCCCCTCTCTCCGGCGGGCCATGGCTGAGAAGACCCTGTTCCAGCGCATCATCGACGGGGAGATCCCCGCAAATTTCGTCTACCAGGACGAGCACGTCGTCGCCATTCGCGACCTCCACCCCGCGGCTCCGCTCCACGTGCTGGTGATCCCGCGAAAACCCGTTCCCTCCCTCGCGCATTTGGAAGAAGAGGATGGCGAGCTCGCCGGCCGATTGCTGCTCTCGGTCCGGCGGATCGCGGAGCTGGAGGGGGTGGCGGAGGACGGGTACCGCGTGGTGATCAACACGGGCGAGGGCGGGGGGCAGACGGTGCCGCACCTGCACCTTCACCTGCTCGCCGGAAGGATGTTCGAAGAAGGCTCCATGCGGGGATAGGAGGCACAACCCGATGATTTTCGAAGAGATCGAGACGCCGGCTCCGCTGGTGGACCTCGAGCGTGTACGGGCGAACCTGGAGCGCGTGAGCCGCTACTGCAGCGCCCATGGGCTGACATGGCGGCCGCACGTCAAAACTCACAAGTCTCCGGAGCTGGCGGCGGAGCAGCGTCGCATGGGCGCGGTGGGGGTAACCGTCGCCACCCCGCGCGAAGCCGAAACGATGGTGTGCGCGGTCGACGACGTGCTCCTCGCCTACCCGCCGGTGGGCACTTCCAAGCTCCGGCGGCTGATGGAGCTCGCCCCCTTCCCCACGCGCCTCGCCGTGGCGCTCGACTCGTCCGTGGTGCTTCGGGGGCTGGACCGGAGCGCGCACGAGAGCGGACGCGAGGTGGACGTGCTGGTGGAGCTGGACGTCGGGATGGGGAGGCTAGGCGTACAGAGTCCCGCCGACGCGGTCGCGCTCGCCCGGGAGGCGGCGGGGTTGAATCACGTCCGCTACCGAGGGCTCCTGTTCTATCCCGGCCACATCCGGGAGCCGCTTCCGGAGCAGGGGTCGGCGCTGCGCCGCCTTTCGGAGACCCTCGCCCGCTTCCTGGGGGCGCTCGCGGAGGCGGGTCTCCCCCCCGAAACCGTCAGCGGCGGGTCCACGCCCACCCTCTGGCGCTCGCACGAGATCGGGGGGATCACCGAGGTCCGGCCCGGGACCAACATCTTCAACGACCGCACCACGGCGGCGATCGGCGCCTGCGCCTGGGACGAGTGCGCCTACTCGGTGCTGTCGACGGTGGTGAGCACCTCGGTGCCCGGGCAGGCGGTGATCGACGCGGGCTCCAAGGCGCTGTCCAGGGAGGAGCTTCGTGGACCGGGCGGGGGGTACGGAGCGCTCCTGGACCGCCCCGAGGTGACCGTTCGGACGCTTTCCGAGGAGCATGGGATGCTGGAGCTGTCGGGAACCAGGTGGCGTCCCCGGGTGGGAGAACGAGTGCGGGTGGTCCCGAACCACGTCTGCGTCTCGGTCAACCTGAGCGAGCGGCTCTTCGGCGTGGAGGGTGGCGGTCTGATCCGCAGCTGGCCGGTCGCGGGGCGCGGCCGGGAGAGGGCGGAGGCTACGCTCCCGCCGTCTCCACCTGCGGCTCGTAGCTGACGATCCGCCCCGCCATCGCCGAAGCCGCCACGGTGTACGGCGAAGCCAGATAAAGCTGCCCCGGCCCCGAGCGCCCCGGGAAGTTGCGGTTGATGGCGGAGATGGTGATGTCGGTCGGTTTGCGCGACACCCCCGGCCCCGCGTTGATGCATGCCCCGCACGACGGCTCGATGAAGGTCGCGCCGACCGCCTCGAAGATCCGGTCGTACCCCTGCTCCTCGCAGTAGCGGTACACCTCCTGGGAACCGCACTGGATGAAGAGCTCCACGTGCTCCGGCTTGCGCTCGCCCCGCTCGGCGTAGTCCCGGAGCACCCGGGCGTACATGTCCATGTCCTCCTTTTTCCCCGCCGTGCAGGAGCCCGCGTAGGCGATGTCGATCCGAACCGGCTCGGCGAGTTCCTCCACGTACATTCCGTTCCCGGGGTCTCCCGGCAGCGCGAGCATGGGCCGCAGCGCCGAGGCGTCGATGCGGATCTCCCGGACGTACTCGGCGCCCTCGTCGGAGAACAGGCCGTCGACGAGCGCTTCCGCGTGGGCGCGGTCCATCCCCCGCTGCTCCACCAGGTACTCCACCGTCGTCGCGTCTGGCGCCACGATCCCGGTGAAGGCCCCCACCTCCGCCGCCATGTTGGTCATGGTCGCCCGCTCGTCCACCGAAAGCGCTTCGACGGCGGGCCCCGCGTACTCGATGATCTGCCCGATCGCGCGCCCGTCCCGGATGTACGGATGGCGGAGGATCTCCAGCATGAAGTCCTTGGCCGTCACGTTGTCCGGCTTTTCACCTTCCACCACCACGCGGAAGGAGGGGGGGACCTCCACGCGGACGTCCCTGGTGATCCAGCTGTTGAAGATGGCCGTGGTGCCCACCCCGAAGGCAACGCAGCCGACGGCGCCCGCGTGCGGGGTGTGCGAGTCGGAGCCGATGATGACCTGACCCGGGAGGGCGTACTCCTCCAGGATCTTGGAGTGGCAGATCGCCTCCGAGCCGTGCTTGCCGTGCCCCAGTTCGCCGTACAGGCGCACCCCCTGCTTTTCCGCGAACTCCCGCTGCTTGACCTCCAGCTGGTTGGCCACGTCCAGCAGGCCGAGCTGCACCCGTTCGGGGGACATGGCGTCCTTGAGAAAGGTGAGGTGGTCGCGGAAAAAGAGGATCGATTCCGGCTCCAGCACCCGCTCGTCGGGGCCCACCAGCTGCTCGAAGAAGATGGCCGACATGGGAGTTACGTACTCGTGCGAGAAGCGGATGTCCGTCTGCACGAAGCCCGAGTCCCCCGGCTGCACCCAGGGCACGCCCACCTCTCCCTTCGCCAGCTCCGTGACCCACCGCCGGGCGAAGATCTTTTCGGCAATCGTCATGGCGCGCGGGCCGGTGGAGCGCTTCCCCTCCGGTGCCCCCAGCGCGTCGCTCCCGACATTGGAGGTGGAGGTTGCGACGAACTCGCTCGCCGCGCCGGCCACTCCGGTCATCGGGTCGGGGATGTCCGATTCGCCGCTTCCGCGCAGCTGGCGCAGCTCCAGCGCGTCCGACGGCGGTGGCGCATCTCCCGGCTGCCCGCCGTGGCAGGAGACCGGCGGAGTGCGGACCCGGCCCTGGAGCCGTGCCACGTTGTAGTTGAACAGCCCCCCGTGCTCGATGATCCCCCGCGTGATCTCGTCCGCCCCATCCGTGAACTCGGAAAGGGGGATGGTCTCACCCCGGCGGATCCGCCCTACCAGCCCCAGGTTGGTCGAGGTGAGGACGCCCAGGTTCTGGCAGTTTTCCCGATAGATGCGCTCGATGTTCTCCGCGAGCACGATGCGGATCCCCGCCATCATCTCCGCGTACGGGCTCTGCTCGCGTGAGGAGCCCTTGCCGCGCCGCGTCCCTGAAACCGAGGCGACGAAGCCGCCGCGCTTCACGCTTCCCTGCCTGATGGGAAATTCGCTCCCGGCCTTGAGCCCCAGATAGGGGAACTCGCCGAGCGTCTCGTCGAAGTAGTAGCAGATGTACGCGGGGGTGATCTCGTCGGTCGAGATGTTGTCGCGGAGCGCCGCCCGCAGCTCCTCCGTCAGCTCCAGATCCTCCCCCTCCAACTGGCGGCGGATCAGATCCGGCTCGTCCACCAGAAAGAGGACGCGGCCCTCCAGGCGAACCTCGGGAGGGAGCTTCTCGACGGGACGGGCAAGGAGCGACGGGATCATGGCGCGAGCGGGAAAGCGGGAGCGGCAACCCATACCTTGTACGGCGGAGAACATCGCAGGATCCCCGATCAGCGGCAAGACGGCGCGGGGCGGCCGCGCTGGAAGAGTTGAAGACGCCGCGCACCGACTTCCAGGCGCGGCTGTGGGGATGGCCCGCAACCTGCTTATATATAAGCACTTGAGCGGGGGCGACAGCGGTCGTAGCACGGACGGATGCCAGCGGGGACGCGACGATCCGGCGTGCAGCAGGAGCCCCGAACACCGGCCCTCAGCGGGAGAAAAGCGATGCGTGTCCTCCAGATAGCACTTGCACTGTCCCTGTTCGCGGTCACCACCGGATGCGAGCGTGAGTCCCGCGCGGAAGCTGGCCGCCAGGCGACGGATCTGAGCTGGCTGGACACCATCGACTTCCGGAGCCCGCCTGCGCCGGTGTCGGCGCTGGAAATGGGTCTGGCGTCCCCCGTGGATGCGGCTGAACCGGTGCTCGAGGAGCCGATGGCGGCCGAGCCGGCGCGCCCGACCGCCGCGGCATCCGTGCCCCGCGCCGCACCGGCCCGGAGCAAGGCCAGGTCCACGTCGCCCGCGCGACGGTCGGCTTCTTCGGCGCGCAACTCCGGAACGTACGCGAGCAGCGGTCCTTCGCGCCCCACGCCCCGGGTGGTGACCGTGAAGAACACCAAGCGCGACGCAGCCATCGGCGCGGCAGCGGGCGCTGCGATCGGCGCGGTGGCCGGTGGATCGCGTCAGCGGGTCAAGGGCGCGGTGATCGGTGCGGTGGTGGGCGGCGTTGCCGGGGGCGTGATCGGCAACAACGTCGATAAATCCACCCGGGTCGTGTACGACCATTAAGGAAGGCAGGGGCGTCGGCGGCGCCCCGTTGACGGGGGCTCGTCGCTCCGATTATATTCGTTCTCCTCAGGCGGGGCCTTAGCTCAGCTGGGAGAGCGCCGCCTTTGCAAGGCGGAGG
>JALZKG010000048.1 GCA_030859365.1 Gemmatimonadota bacterium | reverse complement strand
GTCCACCCTGGTTCGGCTGACGGGGGAGGGAGCAGCGGCGCCGCTCGTGCTGCGCTTCGGCACCCGGCTGCCGACGACCGACAACCGGGTCGGTCTGGACCGCGATGCAACCGATTTCTTCGCGCTGGCGGGCGGTGGGCTCCGGCACCGGCGGGGCTGGCTGGCGGCAGAGGCGGGGCTAGGCATCCACGGGACGCGCGACCCCGCCTGGGAGCAGTCGGACGTGCTGCTGTACTCCCTCTCCGCCGGTTACCGCGGCGCCCGCCTTTCCCCCACCGTGTCGCTGGTGGGTCACGCCCTGGGCAGCCGGGGCCGGGGCAACGAGACCCTCGCCGAGCTGCGGATCGGAGGGCGGGCAGGGAGCCGGCGGTGGGTGGAGGTGCGGGGCGTGCTTGGCCTGGCCCCCTTCAGTCCGGCTGCGGGTATTCTCCTTGCGGCAGGGTGGACGCCCTGAACGGTACCGGTCGTGCCGAGGGTAGCTTTACCATGCAAAGCACTTGACACGGCTTCTCTCTTCCGCAAGATTTGCCGCCATGGCCCGCCTCCAGCCCCTTCGCCCCGTGCACGACGAGCCGCTCGATCTGCACGCCAGGGCCATGGACAACCTGCGCTTCATCCGGGAAACGATGGAGCGTGCTGGGAGCTTCACCGCGGTCTCGGGGTGGGGCGAAGTGGTGATCGGGGTGTCCGCACTCGCGGCGGCGTGGATCGCAACCGTTCAGCCGACGGCCGAGCGGTGGCTCTTCGTCTGGTCGGTGGAGGCGCTGCTCTCCATGGCCATCGGGGTGTGGACCACCGCGCGCAAGGCGAGGTCCGCCGGGGTGCCGCTGCTTTCCGGCGCGGGCCGCAAGTTCGCGCTCAGCCTGGCGCCGCCCATCGCGGCAGGGGCGCTGCTCACCGCGGTCCTTTTCCCGGCCGGAGTGACGGCGGTGCTCCCGGGGATGTGGCTGCTGCTCTTTGGAGTGGGAGTGGTGACCGCCGGCGCCTTTTCGGTTCGCGTGGTCCCGGTGACGGGGCTCTGTTTCATGGCGGTAGGCGCGCTCGCGCTGATCACCCCCCCGGCCTGGGGCGATGCGTGGATGGCACTCGGATTTGGGGGGCTGCACATCGGATTTGGAACCCTTGTCGCGCGGAGGCACGGTGGCTAAGCCAAAGACGTTCCGGGAGTCCGAGCAGGGAGGCCCAGCCTCCGGCGCGGGGCTGCGGGAGGTGCCCGGCGGGGAGGTCGGTGCCTCCGGGGGGTGGGACCGGCTGATCCACGAGCGGATGCGGCTGGCGATCGTGAGCGCGCTCGCGGTCAACGAATCGCTCTCCTTCAACGAGCTGAAGGCGATGCTCGGCACCAGCGACGGCAACCTGAGCGTCCATGCCCGGCGGCTGGAGGAGGCGGGATATATCGCTTGCACCAAGAGCTTTCAGGGACGGGTGCCGCGGACGGACTTCGCCCTGCTGGAACAGGGACGTCGTGCGCTGGAGCGGTATCTGGACCATATGGAGGCACTGATCCACACCGTCCGCGACCGCTGAACACCGACACGAGTTTTCTATGCCTGAGCGCTTTAAGACGCAAAGCATCTTCGCACCGCCGCCCCCCGAGGGGCTCCACGTCGCCATCATCATGGATGGAAACGGGCGCTGGGCCTCCCAGCGGGGATGGCCGCGCGCGGCCGGACATCGCACCGGCGCCCAGGTGGTGCGGCGGGTGGTCGAGGCGGCTCCCGACGTGGGGATCGGCACCCTGACGCTGTACGCCTTTTCGTCCGACAACTGGGGGCGCCCTCCGCGCGAGGTGGGGGTGTTGATGCGGCTCTTCCGTGCCTATCTGCTGGCGGAAACGCAGCGGTGCGTGGAGAACGGCGTGGAGATGCGGGTGATCGGCCGCCGCGACCGCCTCCCCCCCGTCCTGCTCCGTGCCATCGACGCCGCGGAGTCGGCGACACGGGGTGGACGCAAGCTTCACCTGCGGATCGCGCTCGACTACTCCGCGCGCGACGCCATCCTGACGGCGGCCAGCCGTCTGGGAGAAGGAGAAGAGCCGTCCCGCGAGGAGTTCAGCCGACTGCTGGGGGAGGCGGTCAACTCCCCGGATCCGCTCCCCGACGTCGACCTGCTGATCCGCACCGGTGGGGAGCAGCGCCTGAGCGACTACCTGCTCTGGGAATGCGCCTACGCGGAGCTCAGCTTTCCCCGCGTGATGTGGCCCGACTTCGGCACCGCCGAGCTGGAAAGGGCGGTCAGGGACTTCCACTCCCGGGAGCGGCGCTTCGGGCGGCTTCCCCAGGCGGTGGCGGGGTAGCCGCGCCCAGCACCTCCTGCACCCTGAGCACCAGCGCCTCGGATGCGGCGGGCTTCTGGATGAAAGAGATCCCCGGCTCCAGGATCCCGTGCTGGACGATCGCGTCGTCGGTGTACCCCGACATGTAGAGCACCCGCAGCGCCGGCCGCTCCCCGCACAGTCGCTGTGCCAGCTCTCGTCCGCTCATCCCCGGCATGACCACGTCCGTCAGCAGGAGGTCGATCGGGCCGCTGTGGCGCTGGCTCGCTTCCAGCGCCTCCGTTCCGCTCCCCGCCGGCAGCACCCGATATCCGCTCCGCTCCAGCACCCGCTGGAGCGAGCTGCGCACCAGCGGCTCGTCCTCCGCGAGCAGGATGGTCCCCGAGCCCATGGGCACTTCGGGACGCGGCGCGGCCGCAGGCGCTGGCTCGGCCGGGCTTGCGACCAGCATCGGAAGGTAGATCTCGAAGAGGGTGCCCTCTCCCGGCTCGCTCCGGACCCAGATGTAGCCGCCGCTCTGCTTGACGATGCCGTACACCGTGGCAAGGCCGAGGCCCGTCCCCTCCCCCACCGGCTTGGTCGTGAAGAAGGGCTCGAACATCTGCGTC
>JALZKG010000041.1 GCA_030859365.1 Gemmatimonadota bacterium | reverse complement strand
AGGCAGAGCAGCACCTCCTCCACCGTCCGCTCCTGCCCGACGATGCGACGCCCGATCTCCGCGCGGAGTCCCCGGGCGTCGGCGAGAAGGGCTTCGACCTGCGGTTCCGGCGCTGTCGTGATCTGCGAAGGCATTGTTTCGCCGCATGGGGACGAAGAGGGAAGGGGGACGCTCACGGAAAGAAGCGGTAGATCTCCCGCCGCGGCAATACCCGCACGAAGATGGCCGTTTCTCCCTTCAGGATCATCCCGATGCGGTACTCGCCGACGAGCTGTGCGGCACGGGGGATGGCGGTGCGGCGGCTGTCCGCTGATCAGACTACCTCCGCCGCCACCGCCTCGTTCCGCGCGAACGGGGCCCCGGCAAGCCCGCTCACCCGCTCCTGCACCGAGCGCACCTCGCGCCGCCGGCTGCGCAGGGCGGAGATCGCGTCGGCCGCCGCCGCGGCGGCCGACATGGTGGTGATGTACGGCACCGCGTGCTGGATCGCCGCGCGGCGTGTCGCGTAGTCGTCGAACTGCGACTGCTTTCCGAGCGGCGTGTTGATCAGCAGCGCCACCTCGCCGGAGATGATGCGGTCGGCCATGTTCGGGCGCCCCTCGTTCACCTTGAACACCGTTTCACAGGGGATCCCCCGGGCGCGCAGGTACGCCGCGGTCCCGCCGGTGGCGAGGACTCCAAATCCCATGTCGTGGAGCCGCCGGACGATGGGCGTGACCGTCGCCTTGTCGAGATCGTTCACCGTCACCAGCACGTTGCCCTCGCCCGGGAGCGACTGGCCAGCGGAGAGCTGCGCCTTGGCGAACGCCATCCCGAAGGAGTCGTCGAACCCCATCGCCTCTCCCGTGGAGCGCATCTCAGGACCCAGGAGAGGATCGACTCCGGGCAGCTTGTTGAAGGGAAAGACCGCTTCCTTCACCGCCACCCCGCCCACTGGGATCTCCTCCGGGAGGCCGAAGTCCGCCAGCCGCTCCCCCACCATCAGCCGCGCCGCGATGCGGGCGAGCGGTACCCCGGTCGCCTTGGAAACGAAGGGGACGGTGCGCGAGGCGCGGGGGTTCACCTCCAGCACGTACACCGTACCTCCCACGATGGCGTACTGCACGTTGAGCAGCCCCACCACTCCCAGCTCCCGCGCGAACGCCTCGGTGTGCGCGCGGATCTCCGCCATCTCCCGGTCCCCGAGCGCGTACGGCGGCAGCACGCACG
The DNA here is from genome assembly GCA_030859365.1 of Gemmatimonadota bacterium. Classification (GTDB taxonomy): domain Bacteria; phylum Gemmatimonadota; class Gemmatimonadetes; order Longimicrobiales; family Longimicrobiaceae; genus JALZKG01. Next base: position 2,246 of record JALZKG010000041.1, on the reverse strand, counting down.
CGGAATCGCCGGAGTGGATCCCCGCCTCCTCGATGTGCTGCATCACGCCGCCGATCACCACGGACTCGCCGTCGCAGAGGGCGTCCACGTCCGCCTCGAAGGCATCCTCCAGGAAGCGGTCGATCAGCACCGGGCGCTCTTCGGAGACCGCCACCGCGCTCGCGAAATAGTCGCGCAGGCCGGCGTCGTCGTACACGATCCGCATCCCCCGCCCCCCGAGCACGTATGAGGGACGCAGCAGCGCCGGGTAGCCGATCCGCTCCGCGATCTCCGTGGCCTGCTCCGTCCGCGTCGCCATCCCGTTCGGCGGCTGGCGCACCCCCAGCCTGCGCGCCACCGCCTCGAAGCGCTCCCGGTCCTCGGCACGGTCGATCGCGTCCACCGGGGTGCCCAGGATGGGGACGCCGAGCCGCTCCAGCGGCCCCGCCAGCTTGAGCGGGGTCTGCCCGCCGAACTGGACGATCACCCCGTCGGGGCGCTCCAGCTCCACGATCTCCAGCACGTCTTCCAGCGTCAGCGGCTCGAAGTACAGCTTGTCCGAAACATCGAAGTCGGTGGAGACCGTTTCCGGATTGGAGTTGACCATGATCGTTTCCCACCCGGCTTCGCGCAGCGCGAGCGCCGCCTGCACGCAGCAGTAGTCGAACTCCACCCCCTGCCCGATGCGGATCGGTCCGCTCCCCAGGATGATCACCTTGCGCTTCGTCGTCCGCTCGGACTCGTTCTCCTCGCCGTAGGTGGAGTACAGGTACGGCGTGGCGGCCGGAAACTCCCCCGCGCAGGTATCCACGGTGTTGTAGACGGGGCGAACCCCCAGCCTCCAGCGCCGCTCCCGCACCGCCTCCTCGGTCTCACCACGGAGGCGGGCGAGCTGCACGTCGGAGAAGCCGAGCCGCTTCATCCGCAGGATCTCGTGGCGGTCCGGCCGGGCGGCGGCGGCGTAGCCGCGCTCCGCCGCCACCAGCTCGGCGAGCTGGGCGACGAACCACGGATCGACGCCGCTGAGCCGCGCCACCTCCGCGATCTCCCACCCGGCGAGCAGCGCCCGCTTGACCTGAAAAGGACGTTCCGGCGTGGCGCGCCGCAGCGCCGCACGCAGTGTTTCGTCGGCGTCGTCGGGAAGCCGGTCGTCCGCCAGGGTGGCGCCCGTCTCCCACCCGCTCCGGCCGATCTCCAGCGCGCGGATCGCCTTCTGCCACGCCTGCTTGAAGGTGCGGCCGATCGCCATCGACTCCCCGACCGCCTTCATCTGCACGCCCAGCGTCGGGTCCGCGGCGGGAAACTTCTCGAAGGCGAAGCGAGGGAACTTGACGACCACGTAGTCCAGGACCGGCTCGAAGGAGGCGGGGGTGGTGCGGGTGATGGCGTTCGGCAGCTCGTCAAGCGTGTAGCCGACGGCGAGCTTCGCCCCGATGCGGGCGATGGGGTACCCCGTCGCCTTGGAGGCGAGCGCGGACGAGCGGGACACGCGGGGGTTCATCTCCACCACCAGCATCTCGCCGTCGGCCGGGTTCACGGCGAACTGCACGTTGCACCCTCCCGCCTCCACCCCGATCTCGCGGATGATGGCGATGGCGGCGTTGCGCATCCGCTGGAATTCGACGTCGCTCAGCGTCTGCGCCGGCGCCACGGTCACCGAATCGCCGGTGTGGACCCCCATGGGATCGAAGTTCTCGATGGAGCAGATGATCACCACGTTGTCGGCGCGGTCGCGCATCACCTCCAGCTCGAACTCCTTCCACCCGATCACCGAGCGGTCGACGAGCACCTCGTGCATCGGCGAGGACTCCAGCCCGGAGCGCACCTTCTCCTCGAACTCGGCGCGGTTGTACGCGATTCCCCCGCCGGTCCCGCCCATGGTGAACGAGGGGCGGATGATGGCGGGATAGCCGGTCACCTCCACCAGCCGGAGCGCCTCCTCCACGCTGCGGGCGAAGCCGCCGTGCGGCAGCCGCAGCCCGATCCGCTCCATGGCGCGGGCGAACTCGCTCCGGTCCTCGGCGGTGCGGATCGCGCGCGCGCCGGCGCCGATCAGCTCCACCCCGTACCGCTCCAGCACGCCGCTGTCGTGCAGCTCCAGCGCCACGTTCAGCGCGGTCTGTCCGCCCATGGTGGGCAGGATGGCGTCCGGCCTCTCCCGTGCGATGACCCGCTCGACCCACTCCGGGGTGATCGGCTCGATGTAGGTGGCGTCGGCCAGATCCGGGTCCGTCATGATCGTGGCCGGATTGGAGTTGACCAGGATC
>JALZKG010000025.1 GCA_030859365.1 Gemmatimonadota bacterium | reverse complement strand
CCTCGATGGCGACCGTACCCGCGCCGCAGAGCGGATCGATCAGCGGCGCCTGCCCCTGCCATCCGCTCCCCAGCAGCAGCGCCGCCGCCAGGGTTTCCCGCAGCGGCGCCCGCCCCAGCGCCTGACGGTAGCCGCGGCGGTGGAGCAGCGCCCCCGACGTGTCGATGCTGAGGGTGCAGCGGTCGCGCAGAAAGCGGGCGACCAGGAGCTGCCCGTCCGTTCTCTCGTCCTCCTCGTCGGACTTCGCCGCGTCGGCTGCCGGGATGGAGTCGGCGCGGACCCCGATGACCTGGAGGAGTCGCTCCGCCACCGCTCCCTGGTGGTACAGTTTCGACTTGCGCGAGGTGACGCGGAGGCGGACCGCCCGTTCATCCCCGAGCCAGCGCTCCCACGCGACCCGTCTCGCGTGCCGCTCCAGCTCCCACCAGGTGCGGGCGCGAAACTCCGCGATTCGGAGCAGCACGCGGCTGGCGGTGCGCAGCCGCAGGTTGGCGTCGAAGAGCTGCTCCCGCGTGCCCTCCCACGCCACCCCGCCGGGCTCGGGCGTCGCCCCGATCCCCATCCCGGCCAGCTCCGCGGCGGCGAGCGGCTCCAGCCCGGGAGCGGTCACGGCGAAGAGGGCGAGCGGCTCGGCGGAGGGTGGAGCGGCGGGGCGATGCATCGCGATCGGGGCTGAGGCGGCGGAAGTGCGTGAGGGTGTTCAGCACGAAACGTGCGGCTGCGGGGCCCCGTCTGCCAGCCGCTCCCCCCTCCATCCTCCGCCCGCCGCGACGCCACCCATGCAGCACGTCCTCGCGCTCGACCAGGGAACCACCAGCTCGCGTGCCATCGTCTTCGACCAGGAGGGGCGGATCCGGGCCGTCGCGCAGCGGGAGTTCAAGCAGATCTTCCCCCGCCCCGGCTGGGTGGAGCACGATCCTCGGGAGATCTGGGCCTCGCAGGCGGGGGTGGCGGCGGAGGCGCTGACGCGCGCTGGCGTTTCGGCGTCGGGGATCGCCGCCATCGGGATCACCAACCAGCGGGAAACCACCCTGGTCTGGGATCGGAAGACGGGGGAGCCGGTGTGCAACGCCATCGTCTGGCAGGACCGGCGCACCGCCGGCTTGTGCGACGCGCTCCGCGAGCACGGCCACGAGCCTCTCTTTCGCGAGCGCACCGGTCTCCTCCTGGACGCGTATTTTTCGGGGACCAAGCTCCACTGGATCCTCCGCAACGTCGAGGGGGCGATGGAGCGTGCCCGCGCCGGCCGCCTCTGCTTCGGGACGGTGGACAGCTGGCTGGTGTGGAAGCTGACCGGGGGGCGGGAGCACCTGACGGACGTTACCAACGCCGCGCGCACCCTGCTCTTCGACATCCATACCGGGGAGTGGGACGACGAGCTGCTGGGGATTCTGGAGATCCCCCGCTCGGTGCTCCCGGAGGTCCGCGCCTCCAGCGAGGTGTACGCCCATACGGCGCCGGAGATCTTCGCGACGCCGGTGCCGATCGCCGGGATCGCGGGGGACCAGCAGGCCGCGCTGTTCGGGCAGCGCTGCACCGAGCGCGGCATGGTCAAGAACACCTACGGCACCGGAAGCTTCATGCTTCTCCACACCGGCACCGAGGCGGTCCCGTCACAGAACCAGCTGCTTTCGACCGTGGCGTGGCGGATCGGCGACCGCACCGAGTACGCGCTGGAGGGGAGCGTCTTCGTGACCGGTGCCGTGGTGCAGTGGCTTCGTGACGGGCTGGGGATCATCCGCACCGCGGGGGAGGTGGAGACCCTCGCGGCGTCCGTCCCCGACAGCGGCGGCGTCTATTTGGTCCCGGCGTTCACCGGTCTGGGTGCTCCGCACTGGGACCCGTACGCGCGCGGCACCATCGTCGGGATCACGCGGGGGACCACGGCGGCGCACGTCGCCCGCGCCGCGCTGGAAGGCATCGCCCTGCAGGTGGGCGACGTGCTGCGGGCGATGGAGGCGGACTCCGGGATCGGTCTGCGCGAGTTGCGAGTGGACGGCGGCGCCGCGGTGAACGACCTCCTCCTGCAGATCCAGGCCGACGTGCTCGGCGTACCGGTGGTGCGCCCACAGGTGACCGAGACCACCGCCCTCGGCGCCGCCTACCTCGCCGGGCTCGCCGTCGGCTTCTGGGGGAGCCAGGCGGAGATTTCCGAGCAGTGGCGGGAAAGTCGCCGCTTCGAGCCGCGGATGGAGCCCGGCCGCGCACACGCGCTGCGGGGTGGGTGGGAGCGGGCGCTGGAGCGGGCGCGGCGCTGGGCCCTTCCCGACGCGGCGGAGGCGGGCGCGTGAACCGGGACGCGATGGTATCCGCCCTCCGCGCCTCGCCCGATGGGTGGGACCTGCTCGTGATCGGCGGTGGAG
>JALZKG010000479.1 GCA_030859365.1 Gemmatimonadota bacterium | reverse complement strand
CCCGGAAGCCCCTCCATCAAGCACTCCGCAATTCGATGAAGGGGGCAGGTATGTGGCAGCTTCGCGAGCCCAGGCGTTCGGAATCGTTGCACGGCGCGCTCCCGTTCGTGGTGGGTGCGCTGGGCGGACTGGTGGTGGGAGTGATCGCGTCCGGTCGCACCGCCGGATGGCGCCGCAACGTGGAGGAGCGGGCGCACACCCTTTCCGACCGGATCCGTCCCGCAAGGCTGCGGCGTCAGGCCGGTGAGCAGGATACGCTCTCCGCGCTGGAGGACGCGGTTCTGGACGTCTTCCTCGCCGACGGGGTGCTCGGCGAGCGGGGGATCGACGTGGGCGCAATCAGCCACGGCATCATCGAGCTGTCCGGCTCGGTGAGGACGGAGCGGGAGGCAGAGCTCGCGGTGGCCGCGGCACGGCGGGTTCCGGGGGTGAACACGGTCGTCAACCGCCTCGGTACGGAAGCGGAGACACGTCACCAGTCCGACGTGCAGCGTCGCTCAGAAAACGGCGACGAAGCCCTCGGCGAAGCCCAGTGGGATGGACGGATGAGCGGAATGGGACGGATGCGCCAGGGAGGACAGACGGAGCCGGACCGTCCGGACGACTCGCAGCACCAGCGGGAGCGCGCGCTGGAGCAGGCGGACCGGGCCCAGTTCGAGGAGGAGGGCTTCCACCACCGACCGCGCATGGCGGCTCGCGAAACGGAGCTGCGTCCGGAGCAGGAGCCGAACTTCCGCGAGGACGAGCTGGACAACCAGGATCCCCACGGCAAGCACGCCCCGGCAACCCTGGACGAGCCGTCTCAGGAGCTGAACCCCGCGTCACGCGTGGGCGAGGGGGTGAAGCCCGGAACGGAGCTGCAGCTGGAGCAGTCGGGCGTCGACCTCGACGACGAGGTAGACGGGAGGCGCTAGTGAGCGCACCCGACCCAACGCTGCAGGCCCGCCTCCGGACCGACCTGGGCATCGCCCGCAAGGAGCGCGACAAGCTTCGCACCACCGTGCTCACCACCCTCCTTGCCGAGGTGCGCAACCGTGAGATCGAGGCGGGAGGCGCGCTCGACGAGGAGGGTGTGCAGGGGGCGGTGGTCTCCGCCATCAAGCGCCGCCGCGAGGCGGCGGAGCAGATGCGTGCCGGGAGCCGCGACGACCTGGCCGAGAAGGAGGATCGGGAGGCGGCGCTGCTCGCCCATTACCTTCCCCCACAGCTCGGCGAGGAGGAGGTGAGGGCGATGATCCGAGAGGCCATCGAAGGAGGCGCCGACAACCTCGGCGCGGTGATGAAGCAGGTATCGCCCCGCGTCCGCGGGCGGTTCGAGGGCCGCGAGTTGAACCGGCTGGTGCGCGAGGCGCTCGCCTGAGGCTCCATTAGCGCGACGAGGCCGTGGACCTCCGGCTCCGTCGGAGCGCTGCTGGATCGTCGGCACCGGGACGAGGAACGCTCGAGCGATCGCCCCGGTGCTCAGACCGCCGAGCAGGCGGAGGTGAGCGCAACCTGCGCCCCGGTCGCGAGCACCGGGTGACAGCAGACGACGACGAGGCGCAGGAGGTCGTCGCCAACGGGATCGTCGATCGCGGCGTCGAGATCCGGCACGGCCATCTCCTGCCGGGCCTCGAACTCGTGGCCGGGCTGGGCCCGTTCGCTCGGTAGGCAAACGATGCGTCAACCAGCCTGATCGCAGTTGACCATCCACGGCGTACCAAACCGATCGACGAGCATCCCGAAACGCTCGGCCCAGAAGGTCTTCTCGATCGGCATCGTCACCTTTCCGTTCTCCGCCAGCGCGTGGAAGATGCGCTCCGCGTCTGCGGGATCGTCCACCTGGATCGACACGTAAAGACCCTGAGGTTTCTCGTAGTGCTCGGACGGGCTGTCCGACGCCATCAGCAACGCGTCGCCTACCTTCAGCCTGGCATGGAGGATCAGGTCGTGTGTTTCCGGTGGCACCTCGCCCGCGATCGGCGAATCCCCATGGGTCTGCATTTCGAGCTCGCCGCCGAGCACCTGCTCGTAGAACCGGAACGCTTCCGCGCACTGGCCGTCGAAGTTGAGATAGGGAGTGAATTGCATGGTCGTGTCTCCTTTTGATTCGGAGGGAGCCGGGCCGCGGACGGTTTCGACCGGGTGTGAACCCGGGCTCTACTCATACGGCGAGCGAGCGGCGGTGAAATCGACACGCCGAATGGTGGTATGCTCCCCACGGCCAGGATCGCTGCTCAACCCGCCTCGTCAGCGGTGGGTCCGTATACCGGCGGAAGTGGCACATCGAGCATCCGAAGGTACACCGTGAGCTGGCCTCGGTGGTGGATCAGGTGATTCAGGACCGTGCTTCGGTACACGACCGCCTTCGGGAGGGTGAAGACGGGATGCCCGTCCACCTTGAGGGTCCACGGTCTGGCGAACTCTTCGTCGGGGGTGGCCTGGATGGTCCGGCGCGCCGAAGCGGCGTTGTCATCGAACCGCTCCACGATTTGCGCCGTGGAAGTGAGCGCGGGAACCGGTGGATCGGACGACCCGAAGCCCAGCTCGTCCATGGTGAGCGTCGGCTCCACCCAGGAGGGAAGCGTGGCCACGTGCGTGGCGAGCTCCCCGAGAGACCACGACTTCTCGTGCGGCTTCCAGGCGAGTCCTGCTTCGGGGACGCGCTCGAGGAGGCGGCGAGTGATCGCCATCTCCTGGTCGAACTCGGGGATCAGCGTTTCGGCGATCGGCATGAGGCTCTCTCTTCGCGTGTGGTGTCGTGGCGGGTGGTGACCGCAAGCCCGTGGATACCGCGACAATGGCGGCACATCCCCCGCCCCCAGAACCACCCCGTGGCCATGATCCCAACGCGGTGGAGGCAGCGGCCGGAGGAGGAGCCACCCCGCGCATGTGTTCTAGAAGATCATCAGTTCGTCCACCGTGTCGAGGACCATCGCACGTCCCTGGTGCCGGGACTCGTAGAGCCGCACCCGGCGTAGCGTGCCGTCGTCCAGATCCGCGTCGCGAAGCCACGCCACCAGCGTGTCGCGGTCCATTCCGTCGTAGCCGAGTACAGGCTCGTGCTCATCCAGCTCTGCGCCTGTTGCGGGCGGCTGCCCGGGGACGAGCCATTCCCCGGTGTCGGGGTCGCGCAGGGCAAAGACGATGACCGTCAGCGCGGCACCGGCCGCGAGCACTTTGAGTAGGTTCATGGGGGCATCGCTGGAAAGGGTTGGGGTGGCAGAGGGCAAAACCCCTGCCACGCGGCGGGGGGTGCTCAGTTGGAGCGGCCCGTGGGGAGCGGGTCTCCGCCCGGACGCACGCGAATGTGCAGGGCGAGAAGGTGCGAGATCACGCTGCGCGCGCCATCGACCGAAAGCGTGACCGGCCCCTCGAAGGGAGCGGCCGCTTGCACCTCCACCCGCGCCCCCGGGTACAGCCCCAGGGTGCCGAGGTAGCGGAGCTGCTCCGGCTCCTCGGTGCGCACCTCCACTACCGAGCCGCTGGCTCCGGGTGCCATCTCCGCGAGCGCCGGGTAGTCCGCGGCGTCCATCTCTCCCGCCGCGGTGGGGATCACGTTGCCGTGGGGATCCCGCTCCGGCTCGCCGAGCAGCCGCGCGAGTCGCTCGATCAGCTCGTCGCTCGCGGCGTGCTCCAGCCGCTCGGCTTCGGCGTGGACGCGGTCCCACGCGTACCCGAGCGTTTCCGAGAGGAAAAGCTCCAGCACCCGATGGCGCCGGATGATGCGCAGCGCGGACAGCTCCCCCAGGGCGGTGAGCCGCACGCCGTAGTACGGCTCGTGGTGCAGCAGCTTCTGCTCGGCGAGGCGCTTGACCATGGCGGTCACGGCCGCCGCGGAAAGGCCGAGCCGCTCGGCGATTCGCGAGGTGGAGACCGGCGCCTCGCTCTGCTGAAGCGACCAGATGGCCTTGAGGTAGTCTTCGACGACGGGCGAATGCATGGTGCGGCCTTCCGGGAGATGGCGGCGAACGCTCCGAACACTAGGGCCGGCGGCGCCGCTGTCAAGCGCCGAACCCGGGTTCCCGACGCGGGTATGGGGTTGCGACCGTGGCCGCGGCCGGCGCGGAGCACGTACCCGTTCCGTCGTTCCGGATGAACCCGCACGCCCTGCACGTCCTGGAGTTCGCCGCCGCCCTGGACACGGTGGCCCGTCTCGCCTCCTCCGCGCTGGGTGCCGGGGCGGTGCGGGCGCTCCATCCGGACGCCGATCTCGGGCGGATCCGCGCCGAGCTTGCCGACGTGCAGGACCTCGGGGTGGTGCTCGCCCGCGAGGAAGGGTGGTCGATGCCGCCGATCCCGGACGCTCGCGCCGCGCTGCGGATGCTCCGCCTGGAAGGCTCGGTGCTCGACGGCCTCGCACTGCGCGACCTCGGCGTCCTGCTCCTTTCCTCCCGCACCGCGCGCCGGCGCCTCTTCCCCAGGGAGGGCGTCGGTCCGGCCCGCCTCGCGTCGCTCGCCGAGGGGCTGCTGCAGCGGGAGGCGGAGGAGGCGGAGATCGGTCGCGTCATCGACGAGCACGGTGAGGTCCGGGACGAGGCATCGCCCGAGCTGTATCGGGTCCGCCGGTCCCTCAAGACCGCCCGGGTCCGGACCGTGGAGCGCCTCACCTCCTTTGCCGCGGGGCTCCCGCCGCACCTGCAGGTGCCGGACGCCTCCGTCTCGGTGCGCGAGGGACGCTACGTGGTCCCCGTCCGCCGCGAGGGCAGGGGCGAGGTAGGCGGGGTGGTGCACGACGAGTCCGGGAGCGGCGCCACGCTCTTCGTGGAGCCACCGATGGCGATCGAGCTGATGAACCGGCTCCGCGAGATGGAGGCGCGGGAAGGGCGGGAAGTCCATCGCGTCCTCCGGGAACGTACCGGCGCGCTCCGCCCGCTGCACCCGGATCTGGTGCGCTCGCTGGACGCGCTGGTGCGGCTCGACTCGCTGCTCGCCCGCGCCCGCTACGCGGCCCAGAACGGAGCGCACACCCCGGAGATGCTCCCCGCCGGCACCGAGGAGTACGCGGTCGTCGACGGGGTGCACCCCATGCTGCTCGCCCGGGGCGAGCGCCCGGTGCCGTTCGGGCTCCGCATGGAGCGGCGGGAGCGGACGCTGCTCATCTCCGGCCCGAACACGGGCGGCAAGACGGTGCTCCTCAAGGCGATCGGCCTGATTTCGCTGCTGGCGCAGAGCGGGGTCATCCCGCCGGTGGGTCCGGGCACCCGGCTCCCCGTGTTCCGCTCCGTCTTCGCGGACGTGGGCGACGAGCAGTCCATCGAGGCGTCGCTTTCCACCTTCAGCGCGCACCTCAAGAACCTGGGGGAAGCGCTCGCCGGCGCCGACTGGGAGTCGCTGGTCCTTGCGGACGAGCTGGGGAGCGGCACCGACCCGGTGGAGGGCGCGGCGCTCGCCCGCTCGATCCTGCTGGAGCTGACCCGCCGCTCCGCCTTCACCGTCGCCACCACTCATCTGGGACAGCTCAAGCTGCTCGCGGTCGAGGATCGCGGGGTGGTGAACGCGTCGCTCCAGTTCGACGCCGAACGGCTCCGTCCCACCTACCGGCTCCTGAAGGGGATCCCCGGCCGCTCCTACGGCCTTGCCATCGCACGGCGGCTCGGACTGCCCGACGCGGTGCTGGCCGAGGCGGATGCGGCGCTGCCGCAGGGCGAGCGCGACGTGGCGAAGATGCTGCTCGAATTGGAGGCAACGGAGGAGCGCCTTTCCGACGCAGAGCGGGCGCTGGCAACCCGGCTGGGCGAGAACGAAGCGCTCGCGGCAGAGCTGGCG
>JALZKG010000468.1 GCA_030859365.1 Gemmatimonadota bacterium | reverse complement strand
GGCGCGAGGAGGTGCCGGGGACGATCCTCGCTCTTCGCCTGGACCCGGCGCACCCGCTCGCCTGGGGCGCCGGGCTGGATGGCGACTCCGCCCGCACCTTCGCGCTGCACCAGGGAAGCCGCGTATGGGAACCGGCGGAGGGGGTGGAGGCGGTGGCGTACTTTCCCGAGAACGTGCAGCGGCTGTCCGGAGTGATCTCCCGCGAAAACCTGCGGCGGCTGGAGCAGGGGGCGTGGCTGGTGACGCGGCGGATGGGGAGCGGGAGCGTGGTGCTCTTCGCCGACGATCCGCTCTTCCGCGCGTTCTGGCGGAGCACGCAGCCGCTCTTTCTCAACGCGGTGCTGCTGGGGCCGCGGCTGTAGGAGGGGGAGTGCGGGGGCGCGAAGTAGACCGCCGGCTGCGTGGTGGTCCCTACGGTCGAGGCGTGGTGGCTTCCACGGGCATCCCGCCCGCCCTTCGCGGGCTCGCTTCCCCCGTACGGAAATACGCTCGGCGCCGAAGACGTCCGGGCCGCACTCATCCTGCTGCGTGCTCGCGGCTCCACTTCGCCGCGGCGCGCGAAATGCAACTCCGTTGCTCCGTCGCGATCTGTCCTGTCAATTTTTCCGGAGTCGCTGGATGCCCGAAGCTGGCAAGAATCGTCCACGAACACAGCGTCTGCGTCGTGCCGGGGCCGAAGGGGACGTGCCCGCGCGCCCGGCGCGTGCCGGCGGCCCTTCGGCAGAGGAGCTACGAGACGTCGCCGAGGATCTCGAGCAGCAGGGCCGGGCTCTGCTGACCCATGCGCGGCAGCTCCAGCGCATGGCCGAAACGCTCGAAGGCGCCAGGTCCGCGCGTTCCTTTGCTCCGCCGCGCGGAGGGACCCCTACCCGGCGTGATGCGGAGGGGCGGCAGGCACGGACCGGAAGCAAGGGACCGACGCGCTCGCGGGCTTCCGGCGAGGGCGGACGCGAGGAGCGTCCGAAGCGGGGGCGGGGTGCGACTCCGGAGTGGAAGCCGGCTCCGAAGAAGCGCCGACCCTAACGCCAGTCGTGGCGGCGCCCCCACTTCGCAAGCCTCACCGAGCCGCTGGGGATCCCGGGGGCAGTGGACGGTGCCCGCGTTTCGCGGCAGGATCGCGCGGAGGTGCTGGAGGCACTCACTCGCTGCCGCCTACCCCGCCGCGGCTCCCGCGGGCTGGAGGGAGACCAGGTCATGCCCCTTCCCGCTTGGCGATCCCCGACAGCGGCCCTTTTCGAAAGAGAAAGGGCCGCTTTTCGCAGGCATGGATCTTTCCTGACAAAGGGTTGCACAGGGTTTTGGTGTGCCATGATGAACGACCAGGAGGCCGCTAGATGATCAATTTCGACCGTCTCACCGTCAAATCGGCAGAAGCCATCCAGGCCGCCGCGCAGGCGGCGGGCCAGGCGGGGAACCCCGCCGTCGAGGACGCCCACCTCCTGGCGGCACTGCTCTCCCAGGACGAGGGGATCGTCGTCCCCGTCCTGCAGAAGGTTGGGGTGAACGTCGCGCGTCTGCGCAGCGAGTTGGACGCCGCGCGCGGACGACTCCCCCGGCAGAGCGGCGGAGGGCAGCCGACCATCTCCCGCGAGCTGAACGAGGTGCTGACCCGCGCCGAGGAGGAGGCGCGCGGGCTCAGGGACGAATACGTGTCCACCGAGCACCTGCTGCTCGCGCTGGCGGACCGCCGCGCCTCGACCACGCGCGACCTGCTCGCCGCGCAGGGCGCCACGCGCGACGCCCTGCTCCAGGCGCTGGAGGGGGTGCGCGGGAGCCATCGGGTCGTCGACCAGAACCCGGAAAACCAATACCAGGCGGTGCAGCGCTTCTCCACCGACCTCACCGAGCGCGCGCGCCGCGGCAAGCTGGACCCGGTGATCGGCCGCGACGAGGAGATCCGCCGCGTGATCCAGGTGCTCAGCCGCCGGACCAAGAACAACCCGGTGCTGATCGGCGAGCCCGGCGTCGGCAAGACCGCCATTGTCGAGGGGCTGGCGCAGCGGATGGTCAGCGGCGACGTCCCCGAGGGGCTGCGCGACAAGCTCCTGATCTCCCTGGACATCAGCGCGATGCTCGCCGGCGCCAAGTACCGCGGCGAGTTCGAGGAGCGGCTCAAGTCCGTTCTCAGGGAGATTACCGAATCGGAGGGGCGGTTCGTGGTCTTCATCGACGAGCTGCACACCATCGTCGGGGCGGGGAAGACCGAGGGCTCCCCCGACGCGGGAAACATGCTCAAGCCGGCGCTCGCCCGCGGGGAGCTGCGCGTGGTCGGCGCCACCACGCTGGACGAGTATCGCCAGTACATCGAAAAGGACGCCGCTCTGGAGCGCCGCTTCCAGCCGGTCTTCGTCGGAGAGCCGACGGTGGAGGACACCATCGCCATCCTGCGCGGCCTCAAGGAGCGCTACGAGGTGCACCACGGGGTGCGGATCACCGACCCCGCCATCGTGGCGGCGGCGACGCTCTCCGACCGCTACATCGGCGACCGCTTCCTCCCGGACAAGGCCATCGACCTCGTGGACGAGGCGGCGTCGCGGCTGCGCATCGAGATCGACTCGCTTCCGCAGGAGATCGACGAGGTGGAGCGCCGCATCATCCAGCTGGAGATTGAGCGGCAGGCGCTCGCCCGCGAGACGGACCCGGAGTCCGAGGAGCGGCGGGGACGGGTGCAGGCGGAGATCGCCGAGCTGCGGGAAAGGTCCTCGGGGATGAAGGCGCAGTGGCAGTCGGAGAAGGGCGCCATCACCGACCTCCAGGAGATGAAGGAGCGCCTGGACGGGCTGCGAACCGAGGTGGAG
>JALZKG010000159.1 GCA_030859365.1 Gemmatimonadota bacterium | reverse complement strand
GGCGGGTGTCGCGCATCGAGCTGCGCGACCGGGCCCCGCGAACGGCGGAGGGGCTCGGCGTCGGCTCGCGGGTGCAGCAGCTGCGGGCGCGGTACGGGCAGAGCTGCGCGGACGTCCGAGAAGGCGAGGTCGTCGCCTGGTTTCCCGCCAAGCCGGGGATCACCTGGGTTCTGGACACCCCCGCACCGTCCGATGCGGAGCGGGTCCGCGCCGCTCCGGACCGGATTCCGAACACCGCCACCGTCACCCGCGTGCTGGTGCACGGCGAGAATGCGTCCTGCCCATGAACATCCCGATGGCCTTTCTCGCCGACGAGGCGAACCTGTCGCAGGAAGGCAAGCTGAACGTGCTGGGCATCTTCGATCGGCTCGCAGCCACCGCCTTCCCGGTGGCTCATCCCCGCATGGTCTTTGCATTCCGGGTACACGCCGAGTACGGCGACACCGGACGGGACTTTCCGATCCGGGTCCGCATGGTCGACGAGGACGGCGGCGTCCTGTTCGAGGCGGACGGGGGCTTGATCGCTCCGGAGGTCGCGCCGGGCGACTTCTCCGTCGCGAACCAGATCTTCACCCTGGTCGGGGTGCAGTTCCCGCGGCCGGGGGTGTACAAGTTTCTGGTCGATCTGGGACAGCTCCCGACGCACGAAACCCCCTTCGTGGTGGCGCAGCTCCCCACCGAGCAGTCGCAGCTCTGACCCATCCTCCCGGGGCAAGACACCATGCACGGACGCGACATGCTGGACGCAACCCCCCTGGGCCGCTTCGACGCCGGCCAGAACGCGGAAAAGCCCTTCGAGGAGCTGCGGCGCGTGGCGTACAGCGGCGACCGGAGCGCCGCACGGTGACGGAGATCCGCATCCCGACCGAGCGGCGCTGTCAACTGGTGGAGATCACCGAACAGGTACGGAGGCACGTCGCCGAGGGGGGTCTGCGTGAAGGCGCGGTCGCGCTGCAGAGCCTGCACACCACGGCGGCGCTCACCATCAACGAAAACGCCGACCCCGACGTGGAGCACGACCTCCTCGCGAAGCTGCAGCGGCTCATCCCCCGTCGGGAAACCTTCTACCAGCACGCCGAGGGGAACAGCGACAGCCATCTGAAGACCAGCTTCTTCGGACCTTCGCTGCTCGTTCTGGTAAGCGGAGGCCAGCTGGTGCTCGGGCGCTGGCAGGGGATCTTTCTGTGCGAGTGGGACGGCCCCCGCGAACGTCGCGTGGCGCTGCAGCTGCTCGCCTCGCCGGGTGCCTGACCGGACCGGCCGCTCCCGCGGATGTTGATCTCCCCCCAGCTCCGGATGCTCGCACGGCTGGCGGCGCGGCGGTTGGCGCGCGGGCAAGGCGAAGGTCCTGATGCCGCCGCTCCGCGACGCCGCCTGGCGCGGGAGCGCGCCGGGATCCGCGTCCCCCCACGGCAGCTCGTCCGCTACCTCGCCGCTACGGACGGGGAGCGGATCGCCCGGTTCGCCGCTCCCGACGGGGTGCTTCCGCCGATCGTCCCGGTGCTATGGGAAGCGCCTCTCTGCGCGGAGCTGCTCGCCCAGGTGGATGGGATCCCCATCGCCGGGCTGGTTCATCTGGAAGGGGAGAGCGTTCTCATCCGCCCCCTGCGGCCGGGCGACCGCATCCGCTGCCGGGTGGAGATGGAAGGGATGGAAGGGATGGAAGGAGGAGTGCACCTCCGGATCCGGACGCGGAGCTGGAACGGAGCGGGTCAGCTCTGCGCGGAGCGCACGGCCACGTTCCTCGCGCGAAGCAAGCCCGGCGGCGCAGGGAATCCGTCGGCACGACGACGGGAGAACGGCGCGACGTCAAACGGTATTGAGTGGACGGAGATCGGCCGGTGGACCCTCCGGGGGAGCGCCGGACGTCGCTACGCGCGGGCCTCCGGCGATTACAACCCGATCCACCTGTGGAGCTGGACGGCGCGCGCCTTCGGCTTCCGCCGTCCCATCCTGCACGGCTTCTGCCTGGAGGCGATGGTCGCCCACGCGCTGATCGAGCATCGCTGGGGGGGGAATCCCACGGCGCTTCGCCGCATCGACA
>JALZKG010000435.1 GCA_030859365.1 Gemmatimonadota bacterium | reverse complement strand
ACCCTGCGCCGTACCGGGGCGCGCACCTCAACGCTCCTGGTGCCGCAGCCCGGCCAGCAGCGTCCCCGCCGTGCCGATCCCCAGCCAGAGCGCCGCCGTTGCCAGCCAGCGGCCGAGTGCCGGCCGTTCCACATTGCGCTGCACCACCTCCCCGGCGCGGTTGGTGAAGGTCTGCGCCACGTCGTGCGTTCCCTCGATCAGCATCTCCATCCCCCAACGGCCTCCGAACACCGTCTCCAGCAGGGCCTTGAGCCCCTTCAGCTCGGCCGCTTCGCTGACCGCCAGGAGAAGAAAGAATCCCACCAGGATTCCGGCGAACCAGCGCCACGGGTGGTCGCTGGCGAGCACCACGATGGATCCGAGCAGGTAGGTGGCCGTCCCCGCGACGAACGGGACCGCCCACATCCAGGCGGGGACGACCCATCGGAGTTCCCGCCAGCTCGCTGGATCGGCCAGCACTACCTGCAGGTGCTCGGTTGAGCCCACGGCCCGACCGGTTTCGGACATGTCGGCGAGCAGCACCCGCTGCCGCTCCACCCCGAGATCGCCTCCCGTCACCCAGGCCATGGCCAGCGCCCAGAGCAGGTACGCCGCGATCAGCGCCATGAACCAGAGCCAGCCGTGGAAGCTGCGGAGCAGGGTGTGCCCGCCGCGCTCCACCGGCAGCGCCCACAGGTAGCCGCGGCGCGAGGGCTCCATCCCCTTCCACACGCTGAACGGGGCGACAAAGCCCAGGAACATCAGCGGAATCGCGATCGTCGGTGTGAAGTCAAAGTCGAGCTTCCCGCCTTCCGCCCGAGCCCGCTGGTACGACACCAGCAGCAGCACGGTAAGGGCGACCAGCCCCAGCGCGAAGAGCAGCCACTCCCGCCGTGTGGCGAGCCCGACGGCGCGGAACTGCTCGCGTGCGACAGCGCCCCAGCCGGGGGCGGGATGCAGGGCGGCTTCAGACATGGGAGCGGTCCTCCGTGCGGGTGAGCAGGGCGAGGGTGGCGTCTTCCAGCGAGAGGGGGGCGGCGTCGCGGACGGTGGCGCCGGCGGCGGCGAAGTGCTGTACCACCTCGGTTTCCTCGCCCCACACCGTCCACTGCACTTCGCGCGGGGTGCTGGTCCGGCGGATCACCTGGCCGTTCAGCGAGGGGATTCCCGCCCACCCCTCCGGCACCTCGGCGCGGTAGCGGCGCAGCCCGCGGTGCAGCTCGGCGGTCGGCATCTGCGCCCGCAGCTCTCCCTCGCGCAGCACGCCGACGTGGTCCGCCAGCCGCTGCACCTCGTGGACGAGGTGGGTGGACACCAGCACCGTTGCCCCGGTTTCGGCCAGATGGTCGGCGAGAATCCCCAGCGTTTCATCTCGCATCACCGGGTCCAGCCCATCCGTCGGCTCGTCCAGCAGCAGCAGCGGCGGCCGATGGGCGAGGGCGGTGAGGAGCTGGACGCGCCGGGCCTGCCCCTTGGAAAGTTTGCCAAACGGCCGTTCCGGCTTCAGCTCGAACGCGCGCCCGAGCCGCGCGGCGTAGTCCCGGTCCCAGGTGGGATAGAAGGCCGCGTGGTGCTCCAGCAATCGTCCCACGGTCATCCATCCCGGCCCCCAATCGTGCCGCTCGGGAACGTAGCCGATCTGCGCCCGCACCTCCGGCCCGCGGCGCTGGCAGTCCATCCCCCACACCACTGCGTTGCCGCTGGTGGGGCGCACCGGGTCCAGCAGCGTGCGGAGCAGCGTGGTCTTGCCGGCGCCGTTCGGGCCCACCAGCACGTAGACCGCGTCGACGGGGACGCAGACGTCCACCCCGCTGAGCGCCGGCTCCCGGCCGTAGCTCTTGGAGAGTGCCTGGGTGGCAACGGCGGGAGATTCGCACTCCAGCCGGGTGGGAAGGGCGGCGCTCATCGAGGGTCCTCCGGGGAAGGGGTGGCGGCGATCTGCTGGATGGCGTCGACGAGCTCCGACGCGCCGAGCCCGTGGCGGTGGGCGTCGGAGAGCGCCCGCGCGGCCACGTCGTGGGCCAGCGCCCGGCGCTCGGTGCCGTTGGGACTGCTGTCCGTCAAAAAGGTCCCCTGGCCGCGGCGGACGTACACCAACCCGTCCCGCTCCAGCTCACGGTACGCCTGGGAGACGGTGTTGGGGTTGACCCGCAGCTCGGCGGCGAGCTGCCGCACCGAGGGGAGCGGCTCCTCCGGCCGGATGGTGCCGAGCACCCGCGCGCGCCGCACCTCGTCCATGATCTGGACGTAGATGGGGCGGGGGTCGTCGGCGTCGATGGCGATCAGCAAAGGCGGCTCCAGTGGATTGGTGTATCGGATTACTAATACACTAAAACGGATCGACTCCGATGTCAAGCACTTTTGCGCTCGCCCTTGACGGGGTGAGGCCAACTGATATTTTGATAAGTATCGAAACATCCCCTCTCCCCTGCGGTGCCGAAGTGCTCGATCAGACTTTGCGGGCTCTCTCGGACCCCACCCGCCGGGAGATCCTGCGCCTCCTGCGGCAGGGGGACCTGCCGGCCGGCGAGATCGCGGCGCGGTTCTCCACCTCCGCCGCGACGGTGTCGCACCACCTGGCGACGTTGCGCGAGGCAGGGCTGGTCACCGCGGAGCGGAACGGCCGGAGCATCGTCTACTCGCTGGAAGCGACCGTCTTCCAGGAACTGGTGGGGGAGCTGATGAACCTGTTCGGAACTGGGGAGGAGCCATGAAACGACCGTGGACGGGGCTGACGATCGTCGGGGCCATGGCGGCGTTCACCGCCGCGGTGTACGGGCGACTCCCCCCGCGGATCGCCACCCACTGGAACCTGGCGGGGGAGCCGGACGGGTGGTCCGGCCGGCCGGGGGCCTGGCTCCTCCCGACGGTGGCGCTCGGCACATGGGCGCTGCTGATGGCGGTCCCTCGCATCGACCCGCGGGGGGACAACTACGCCCGCTTCCGCGACACCTACCTGCTGGTGGTCAACCTGACGCTGGTCTTTTTGGGCGTGCTGCACGTCGCCACGGTGGGCTCTGCCCTGGGGTGGCCGGTGGAGGTGGGCCGGCTGACCAACGCCATGCTGGGGCTGCTCTTCGTCGGGCTCGGCAACGTGCTGCCGCGGGTACGCCCCAACTGGTTCCTGGGGATCCGCACCCCGTGGACGCTGGAAAGTGACCGCGTGTGGCGCGAAACGCACCGGCTCGGCGGCCGCGTCTTCGTCGCGGGCGGCGTGCTGATCCTGCTCCTGGCGCTCCTTCCCGACACCACGGCGGAGTGGCTGCTTCTCCCGGTGCTGCTCGGCACCACGGCGGTCCCGGTCGTCTACTCATACCTCGCCTGGCGGCGCGAGCGCGCCGGCTGACGTCCCCCGCACCTCCCCTGGCCCATGCGAACCCTTCTGCTGCTCGGCTTCCCGCTGCTCCTGCTCGCCTGCGCCGCAGTCGGGCCGTCCTCCACCGAGGCGCCTACGCCGCCAGACGACGCCGCGCGCGCCGGGGCTCTGGTGCGAGCGCTCGCGGCGGGAGATTACGCGGCGGCATCCGCCGACTTCTCGGAGACGATGCGAGCCGCGCTCCCGCCGGGGGGGCTGGCCGCGGCGTGGGCGCAGAACACCGCGCAGGCGGGAGCGTTCCGGGAGATCCGCGGGGTGCGCCTCGACACGGTGCCGCAGGGACGGATCGCCGTCGTGGAGACGGCGTTCGAGCGGGCGGTGCTGGACGTGCGCGTCGCCGTGCTGCCGAGCGGCGAGGTTGGCGGGCTCTTTTTTGCCCCGCATGCTCCCGCCGCAGCGGCGACCGCATCGCCCGACTACACGGCCCCGACCGATGCGCCGTACACCGCCGAGGAGGTGCGCATCCCGGTCGCCGGCGGGTGGGAGCTGGCCGGGACACTGACCGTGCCGCGCGGGGCGAGCGGCCCGGTGCCGGCGGTGGTCCTGATCTCCGGCTCCGGCCCGCAGGACCGCGACGGCGCCATGCCGCCCGTTCCCGGCTACCGCCCCTTCCGCCAGATCGCCGACGCGCTGGGCCGGCGGGGGATCGCCGTGCTGCGGGTGGACGACCGCGGGGTCGGCGCCTCGGGCG
>JALZKG010000420.1 GCA_030859365.1 Gemmatimonadota bacterium | reverse complement strand
CAACGGCGGCACGCTCGTCAAGGGGAAGCTCTCCGTCCAGGAGCGCCTGCAGCGCTCCTTCGGTGATGTGCTCGGCGGTCATCGCTCCTCCTCCCGTGCTGCGTATGCAGCGGCAAAGCGCTTGGCGGCGCGGGCGACCAGCGTCCCCACCGAGCCCGGCGCCACCCCGACCGCGCGGGCGATCTCGTCGTAGCGGAAACCCTCCTCCCGCATCAGCAGCAGCTGCCGGTCGCGGGGGGCGAGGAGCTGCAGCGCGGCGCGCACGGTCCGGATGGTCTCCGCGCGCTCCAGATCTTCGTCCGGGAGGCTCGGCCGCGCCGGCGCAAAGGGCGTCGCCGCCAGGAGCCGCTCCCGCCGCTTCGAGGACCGCGCGCCGTCACGAACCAGATTCGTAGCCACCGTGAAAAGCCACCCTTTCGCTCCCTGCTCGGGGATTTCTGCCCGCGCCAGCCGCACGAACGCTTCCTGCGCCGCGTCATCGGCCGCGTCCGCATCGCCGGTCAGGCGGAGCAGGTAGCGGTGCAGCGGCGGGTACATCTCGTTGAAAAGCGCGTCGAAGCTCAAGGGCCGATCGTCGTGCGGCGGCGGGCCGTGTCTGCTCAGGGAACGTGCGGGGGCGAGGGATTGTGACAGCCGGGGCGGAGCACCGGTAGACAAACGCGCGCGGAGCAGCGACGTTACCTCTGCCTGGTCAGCACCACCCGCACCCGCGCTCCGCTCCCAAACTCCGCTTCCAGCCGCTCGCCGCGCACCACGAAGGGCGCGTCGCCGACAAAGGTGTCGGCCCCCTGGTCGAAACGGACAGTGTCGCCCCGCAGCGCCCACGTCCCGTTCATGCTGGCGTCGAAGTCGGACCCATCCTCGTCCAGTCCCGGAAGGAAGAGGCGCCCGGTGCTCGTTCCGCCGGCGTCGAGGTCGATCCGCAGGGTGCCGCCCGCGGCGAGTACGTCCAGAGTCGTGCCCTGCTCGGTGACGGTGAAGGTCGTCGCCCGGTATTCGCCGGCGACGGACGCGAGGGTTGGGCCGGTGGCGTCGCCGCACCCACCGAAAAGGAGAACGGCGGCGGCAAGGAAGGGGATGCGGAGGGTGCGGGTCATGGGATCTCCTGCGGGGCGTGAGGGAGTGCGCAGCATCGGGTCTGCACCATGGTAATGCGCGACGCGGGCATTCTCTGACATGGTCCCGACTCCCGTCGCCCCCCGGCGCCCCGCTCCGTCAGAACCGCCCGCGTTCGTGCATTCTCCATTCAGCGCGGCCGAACCGCTCCGCTTTCCGCTCCCCGCCTCCCCTCGCATGCCCATCCCGATCCGACGCATCCACCCGCTGCTCTTCCTCCCTGCCCTGCTGCTCCTCGGGAGCGCCGTGTCCGCGCAGGAAGGCGCAATCCCGCCGGGCGAGGAGCGCCCCGGCCGCTTCGGCGTGCTGGTTACCCAGGGGGTGGGCGGATCACCGCTCGGCGAGATCGCGGAGCGCTACGAGACCTTTGCGATCCCCGGTACGGCGACCGACGTGCGCCTCCTCTTCCGTCCGCGCCCCACCGTGGAGTGGCAGCTCGGGTACACGCAGGATGACTTTTCCCTGGGCGACCAGATCGACCCCGCGGGCGGGCGGAACGTCCGCTACACCTCCGCGGGCTTCGTGGTGGGACGCTCCACCGCGACCGCAGACCTTCCCCTGCGGTTGATCCAGGGGTTCGACGCGGGCGTTTCCCGCTTCCGGGTGGCGGGCGCCGCCATCAGTCGCTTCGACGGGGAGCGCTACGTCAGCGAGGCGAACGGGTGGGTCTTCGTGCTCGGCATTTCCGCGGGGGTGGAGCTGCCGCTGTACCGCCAGATCACCGTGACACCCGGAGCCCGCTGGGCGCTGAACACGCCCGATTTCGGCGGGGGCGACGGGTACAGCGCCCTCCACCGCGAAACCGACGTGGGCTTCAAGCTCTTCTTCACCCTCGGCCTGCGGGTGCTCCCGTGACGCGCACCTACGCCGGGACGCTCCTCGCCGCGCTGCTGGCGGCGGGGCCGCTCCATGCGCAGCTTCCCGCCGCGGAGCCGACGGTGTCCGGGCGGGTTGTGGATGCCACCACCTCGGCGCCGCTGGCCACCGCCCGGGTCACGCTCGAACCGCTGGCGATGGGCGCCTTCGGTACCCGTCCCGCGGGGAGCGCCTTTCTGCACTCCACCCGCAGCACCCTCTCCGACTCGGCGGGCGAGTACCGCTTCGGCGGCGTGGGGGCGGGCGGCTATCGGCTGCGGGTGGAGCGGATCGGCTACCAGCCGGCGACGCTGGAGGTGCAGGTGCGCCCCGCCGGCGGATCGCGCGTCTCCGTCGGGCTCAGCCTGGAGGCGGTCGCGCTCCGGCCGCTGGAGGTTTCGGCCACCGCGGTCCCCGCCGACGGGGCGTACGGGCGGGACGTCCGTCGCGCGCTCGATGCGGAGGGAGAGGGAGACCACCGCATCGCCGCCGAGCGGGCGCGGCAGCGCAGATACCTGGCGAGCGACGCTCGCGCCGTTACCCACGCCGACGTGGAGGAGGGCGTCACCCTCGGCGAAACCGACCTGTTCCGCGCCCTGCAGCGCCTCCCCGGAATCGGCACGCGCGACGACTACGCCGCCGAGCTGTGGGTGCGCGGCGCCCCGTGGAGCCAGACGCAGGTGCGTTTCGATGGGATCCCGCTCTGGAACCCGGTGCACGCCCTGGGCGTCTTTTCCGGTGTCAACCCGGACGCTGTCGGAGCGGTCTTTCTGCACCCCGGCGTGCAGCCCGCCTCCGTCGGCGGGGGCGCGGCGGGCGCGATCGAGATCGAGTCGCGGCGCGGCGGCGAGGGTCCGCTCAACGCCCGCGGCGAGCTTTCCCTCGCCAGCGGGAGGGTGGCGCTGGATGGAACCTCGCGCAACGGACGGGCGAGCTGGATGACGGCGCACCGGCGCTCGTACGTGGACTGGCTGGCCTCCGCCGCGGAGCGGCTGACCGGCGACCTGGAATGGTATCTCCCCTACGTCTTCTACGACGCCACGGCGCGCCACGACTACCAGGTGGGCGACCGGAGCCGCGTCGAGACCAGCGTCCTGTACGAGTTCGATGAGGTGCGGGGGAGCATCCCTGACGTGCTCCACGGCTCCGCGGCCACCTGGGGGAGCGGCGCCACGCGGGTGAGCTTCTCCACCCCAGTCGGGGGGCTCCGCTCCCGCCACACCGCCGGCTTCAGCGGCGTTTCGTCGACGGTCCGCCCGACCGACGCGGGCGCGGACCGCGAGGGAGGCTACACCGCGCCGCGCGCCCGGCACTCCAGCAGCAACCTGTACTACTTCACCGTCGGCGGTGCGTGGGAGCCGGACGGCGAACCGTCGCGCCCCGCTCCCTGGGCCGCCGGGTACGAACTGGTGACCCACGACAACAACTTCGCCGGCCCCGCCCCGATCGTCTACCGCGGAGTGAGCGACGTGGAGCCCGTTTATGATCACGGCCAGCTCGTCTTCGGGGTCCTGTGGGCGGAGCGGCGGTGGAGCCCAGCGGAGCGGCTCGCCGTCCAGACCGGGCTCCGGCTGGAGGGGGGCCCCGGCGTGGTGAACGGTGGGGCGCTGCGCGCGAGCCCGCGCCTTTCCGCGCGCTACCAGCTCCGTCCGGAGCTGAGCCTTTCCGCGGGTGCCGGACGCTCGTTCCAGTACGTGCAGACCATCGGCGCGGTGGGGCCGGGGTGGGGCTCGGTCTTCGCCTCCGGCCACCTGCGTCTCCTCGCGGGCAGTGAGGTGCCGGCGCTCCGCTCCGACATCGCGACCGCGGGGGCGGAGTGGTGGATCGGCCACGGCTGGCTCGCGGCGGCGAACGCGTATCTGCGCCGCTCCTCCGGCGTCGCGGTGCCGGACCCCGCCCCGGGCGAGATCATCGACCGCCCGCTGTTCGTCGACGCCTCCACCGAGGCGCAGGGGGTGGAGCTTTCCGCCCGCCGCCTCGCGGGGCGGTGGACGCTCTCCGCCGGCTACACGCTCGGGAGCGCCGTCACCGAGGCCGGGGGGGTGCGCTTCGCCTCGGAGCAGGACCGCCGCCATTCGTTCGACGCGACCTCGCTGGTCCGGCTCGGCCGCTCGTGGCGTCTGGGTGCCGCGTACTCCGCCGCGACGGGCAACCCGTACACCCGCTTCTTCGAGGGCGACGCCAGCTGCGACGACTACGGCGAGCGGTGCACCTGGACCGAGCGCTCCCGGGTGGAAGCGCCCAGCGCGGAGCGCATGCCCGCGTACGCCAGCCTGGACCTGCTCGCAGACTGGAATCACAGCTTCCGGGGATGGGACTTCGGCGCGTACCTGCAGCTGCGGAACGCGCTGGGGCGCCGCAACCCGGCCGCGTATCTGCGGAGCTACGATCATTGTGGCCCCTCCGGCGGGTTCCACGGAACGCCCTCCTGCGCGTACGACCCGGGGCCGAAGGACGAGTTCGTCCCCGCCCTCCCCATCCTCCCGCTCCTCGGCTTCCGCGTCTCGTTCTAGGAGGATGGATGTCGCAGCCCTTTTCGCCGAGCACCACCCCGCCCTCTTCCGCTACCTGGCGCGGATGACGGGCGATCCGGACCTCGCCGCCGACGCGGCGCAGGAGGCGTTCGTCCGGCTGGTGGAGCGGCCGCCGCGGCCGGGGGAAACGCGCGCCTGGCTCTTCCGGGTGGGGACCAACGC
>JALZKG010000349.1 GCA_030859365.1 Gemmatimonadota bacterium | reverse complement strand
CCCCCGCTCAGCACATCCCATACCCCCGGCGCTACCTCAACCCGGTGGCCCGCCGGACCCGCTCCATGGTCCGCTCCGCGACGGCACGCGCGCGAGCCGCGCCGTCGCGGAGCACGGCGTCCACCCGCTCCGGCTCGCAAAGCAGCGCTTCCCGCCGCTCCCTCATGGGGGCGAACGAGTCCCACAGCGCTTCGAACAGCCTCCGCTTGAACTCCCCGTAGCCGATTCCGCCGGCGCGGAACTCCGCCTCCATCCGCTCGACCTCGCCCGGCGGGGCGACGAGCCGGTACAGCGCGAAAATCGTGGACCCCTCCGTAGGCTTCGGCTCCTCCAGCGGGGTCGAATCGGTGACGATCCCCATCACCCGTTTCCGGAGCGCCTTCGCCTCACCGAAGAGAGGGAGCGTGTTGCCGTAGCTCTTGCTCATCTTCTGAGCGTCGGTGCCGGGGACGACGGCAACGTCCTCGCGGATGTCGGGCTCGGGGAGCTTGAACACCTCCCCGTAGGCCTCGTTGAACTTGACGGCGATGTCGCGGGTGATCTCCAGGTGCTGCTTCTGGTCGCGCCCGACAGGGACGACGTCGCTGTCGTACAGGAGGATGTCGGCCGCCATGAGGACGGGGTAGGCGAAGAGCCCGTGGCTCGCCGCGAGCCCCCGCGCCGTCTTGTCCTTGTACGAGTGGGCGCGCTCCAGCAGCCCCATGGGCGTGACGGTGCTCAGAAGCCAGGCGAGCTCGGCCACCTGGGGCACGTCCGACTGGCGGAAGAAGGCGGTTCGCTCCGGGTCCAGCCCGCAGGCGAGAAAGTCCGTCGCTACCTCGCGGACGTTGCGGCGCAGCGCCTCCGGATCCCGAACCGTGGTCAGAGCGTGGTAGTCGGCGATGAAGAAGAAGGCCTCCCCGCGCTCCTGCAGCTCCAGGGCAGGACGCATCATCCCGAAGTAGTTGCCGAGGTGCAGGGTGCCGCTGGGCTGGATTCCGGACAGGATGCGGAGCATGACACGAGCGCGGGAGAATAACGGGGGGACGAGGGAGTCGAAAATAGCGGCGCGTCGGGCGCACCGGCAAGCAAGCATGGGGGCAAGCGAGGAGGTGTGGTCCGCTGCTTGCAAATCGCCTGTTCCGCCCCGGGTTTGCCATACCCTTTCGCAGAGAATCCGCGTTGTCAATGCAATCCCCGGCCGATCCGCTCGATCGGCTCGACGAAACGCTGCGCACCCGCTTCGGTTTCGAACACTTCCGTCCGGGCCAGAGCGAGGCGATCCGCGCGGTCCTGAACGGGCGGGACGGGCTGGTGGTGATGCCGACCGGCTCCGGCAAGTCGCTGATCTATCAGCTCCCTTCCCTGATCCTCCCGGGGCTCACCCTGGTCGTTTCCCCCCTGATCGCGCTGATGAAGGACCAGACGGACAAGCTGGAGGAGCTGGGCGTCGATGCCTGGACCATCAACTCGTCGCTCTCCTCCCGCGACCAGGCGGCGGCCGAGGACGCCATCGAGAGCGGCGCGGGTGAGATCCTGTACCTGACCCCGGAGCGCTTCCGCGACCGCGACTTCTTCGAGGTGCTGCTGCAGCGCAAGGTGTCGCTGTTCGTGATCGACGAGGCGCACTGCGTCTCGCAGTGGGGGCACGACTTCCGCCCCGACTACATGATGCTCGGCGGCATCGCTGAGCGCCTGGGGCGTCCGCCGATCCTGGCCGTCACCGCGACCGCCTCCCCGGAGGTGCGGGAAGACATCATCCGCCAACTCCGGATGCGGGACCCGGTGCAGCACATCGCCGATCTGATCCGGCCGAACCTGTTCCTCCAGGTGCTCCCGACCGTGAACCCGGAGGTAAAGGACGCGGCGCTGGAGCGGATCCTCCACGAGCAGCAGGGGACCGGAATCATCTACACCGCCACGGTCAAGGAGGCGGAGCGGCTCCAGGAGTCTCTGCGGGAGCGATGGCCGGTGGCGCTGTACCACGGCAAGCGCTCGCCCAGGCAGCGCGAGGAGGCACAGGACGCCTGGATGAAGGGCGACGCCAAGGCCGTGATCGCGACCAACGCCTTCGGACTGGGGATCGACAAGGCGGACATCCGGTTCGTGGTCCACTACCACTTCCCCGGATCGCTGGAAGCATTCTACCAGGAGGCGGGGCGCGCGGGGCGCGACGGGCTTCCGGCGCGGTGCACCATCCTGTACCGGGAGGAGGACAAGGCGGTGCAGGGATACTTTCTCGGCGGCAAGTACCCGGACCTCGAGGAGGCGGTGGCGGTCGCCCGCGTGGTGAACGCCACCCCGCTGGCTCAAAAGCGCCCGGTGGCCGAAATCGCGGAGATGGCGGAGGTGGCCCGGCGCAAAGCCCGCATCGTGCTGACCCTGCTGAAGCGGCAGGGTATGGTACGGGAGCACCGCGGTGGGGCGTGGGAGCGGGTGGCCCCCGACGTGACCGCGGCGGACCTGAGCCGCGAGCTGACCGACTACGAGGAGCGACGCGAGAACGACCGCCGCAAGCTCCGCGCGATGGTCGCCTTCTGCAGGACGGCGCAGTGCAGGACCCGTGTCATTCTCGATTACTTCGGCAACGCCGCCGCGGAGGACGTCCGCTGCGGCCACTGCGACAACGACGTCGCGATCCCGGGCGAGTGGACCGATGGCTCAGGCGCGGGACCGGGCCCTGTTCCCGCTCGCAACCCGCTCCGGGCGCTGATCCCCGGCGAGGAGGTGTCGCACGGAATGTACGGGGCTGGCGTGGTGCTCGCCGTCGATCTGGAGCGGGCGGAAGTGGACTTCGCCGGCCACGGGGTCCGCGTGCTGCACCCGGAGGCGCTGGTTCGGGAGTGACGCCAGAGCACGAAAACCTTGACATCGCGGCGGCGGCTGCTTAGTTTGCCGGCCATGCAACATGTGCTCGTGCAGGACGACAATCGAAGCTGAGCAAAATCTGGGGTTTCGGCACTCTGCCGAACCCCGGCTCGTGTTGCTGCAACGCCCGCTGCGGGGGGCGCAAGGCCCGCAAATCACAGTCGGATGGTACGGAAATGCCGGACCCCGACCTCATCAACATTCAGGGAGTACCGCATGCGTACCACCGGGACTGTCAAGTGGTTCAACGACACCAAGGGCTTCGGCTTCATCACGCCCGAGAACGGTGAAAAGGACTGCTTCGTCCATCACTCCGCCATCCAGGGCAGCGGTTTCAAGTCGCTGACCGAGGGCGAGCGCGTCGAGTTCGACATGGTGCAGGGCCAGAAAGGCCCCGCCGCCGAGAACGTCGCCCGCATGGGCTGAGTTCCGCACCCGGCGTCCGCGCCGTTTGCTGAAGGGCTGCCC
>JALZKG010000251.1 GCA_030859365.1 Gemmatimonadota bacterium | reverse complement strand
CGGCAGCGGGTGATGATCGCCATGGCGCTGGCGTGCGACCCACGATTGCTGATCGCGGACGAGCCCACCACCGCCCTGGACGTAACCATTCAGGCGCAGATCCTGGAGTTGATGAACCGGCTCCAGGTGGAATTGGGCATGTCCATCATCATGATCACCCATGATCTGGGCGTAGTCGCTGAAACGTGTGACCGGGTGATCGTGATGTACGGCGGGCAGGTGTTCGAGGAGGGGTCGGTGGAGGACGTATTCCACGACCCGCAGAACCCCTACACCGAGGGGCTACTCCGCTCCATGCCGAAGCTGGGTGAAAAGATCGAGCGGCTGGCGGTGATCCCCGGAGTGGTGCCGGCGCCGACCGCGTGGCCGGTCGGCTGCCGCTTCCACGACCGTTGCCCCTACGGGTGGGACAAGACGGAGCGGGAGGAGCCACCTCTCTTCGAGGTCGCCCCGGGGCGCCGCAGCAAGTGCTGGCTGGTGGAGAACCCGGAGCGGCGCGAGGAGGTGCGGCGCGCCACCGGCGGCTTTACCCCGCGGGGGGCGGAGACCGGGACGGGCGCGGCGACGCCCGTGGCGGGAGCCCCGGAGGACGTCGCGTGAGCACGCCGGAGGGACGCACCCCCGCGGGGACGCAGACCGCCCGGGACGGAACGCTGCGCGGGATCCACCGAGCGCCGGAGGCGCCCGAGCGGGAGGAGCTGCCGCCGCCCAAGGGCGACTCGGATCTGCGCGGGCGCACTCCGGACGACACGGAGCCGCCGCCCGACGCCCTGCTGGTGGTGCGCGGTCTGAAAAAGTACTTCCCCATCCGCAAGGGCTTCCTCAACCGTCACGTCGGCGACGTCAAGGCGGTGGACGGCCTGTCGTTCCACCTCCGCAAGGGGGAAACGTTGGGGCTGGTGGGCGAGTCCGGCTGCGGCAAGAGTACCGCGGGGCGCACGCTGCTCCGCCTGCAGGAGGCAACCGCCGGATCGGCGGAGTTCGAGGGGCGCAACATCTTCGACATGGACCGCGGCGAGCTGCGCCGCATGCGGCGGCGGGCGCAGATCGTATTCCAGGACCCGTTCTCCTCGCTGAACCCGAGGATGACGGTGGGGGACACGCTGCGCGAGGTGCTCACCATCCACAAGCTCGCCAGGGGGGCGGCGGCCCGAGACCGGATCGCCGAGCTGCTGCGGGTGGTGGGCTTGCGGCCGGAGCACGCCGTCCGTTATCCGCACGAGTTCAGCGGCGGGCAGCGACAGCGCATCGGGATCGCGCGGGCGCTGGCGGTGGAGCCGGAGCTGATCGTCTGCGACGAGCCGGTTTCCGCCCTCGACGTGTCGGTGCAGGCCCAGGTGATCAACCTACTGCAGGACCTGCAGAAGGAGTTCGGGCTCACCTTTCTCTTCATCGCCCACGACCTGTCGGTGGTGGAGCACATCTCCGATCGGGTGGCGGTGATGTACCTCGGCCGGATCGTGGAGCTTGCCGACTCCGACGCGCTGTACCGCAACCCGCTGATGCCGTACACCCAGGCGCTGCTCAGCGCGGTGCCGGTGCCGGACCCGCGCCACAAGCGCGATCGCATCGTGCTGCGCGGCGACGTCCCTTCGCCGGCGAACCCGCCCTCCGGGTGCCCCTTCCATCCGCGCTGCCAGCACCCGCTCAAGGACCAGGACTGCGCCCGCGTCGTTCCGCCGCTGGCCGACAAAGGGGGCGGCCACTTCGCCGCCTGCATCAAGGTGCCGCTCGGGGCAGGGGAGTAGCACATCCGCTCCGTCATGAATCGCCGCCACCTCGCCGCCCTCGCCGTCTTCTTCGTCCTTCTGGTCACCATCCGGCTGGGGATGCGCTACCGCACTGCGCCCGGCGCGTCGCAGGAGCTGGCGATGCGCGCCGAAGCCGAGGGGGTGGCGGCCGAGCGCGACACCAGCGTGAACGTGGACGGTGCGCCGCCCGAGGCGGCGGAGCTGCTGCGCAGCGGCCGGAGCACGCCGTCCGTTATCCGCACGAGTTCAGCGGCGGGCAGCGACAGCG
>JALZKG010000206.1 GCA_030859365.1 Gemmatimonadota bacterium | reverse complement strand
GCCGGAGGACCCCGTCGGCCGCGTGACGATCGGCAAGCACCTCCGCGGCGGCGGGGAGCGCCGGACGATCCCAGCCGAGAAAGATCCGCCCGGGGGAGCCGGCGGGATCGGCAAGGTGCTGTGGCTCGGTGGTGGGGGGCATGATGGGTGACGCGGGGGAGGGGAAACAAGGGAGTGGAGCCAAGCGGCTGCAGCTAACGTAACCCGGGGAGCCGACAGTGGGCATGCCTGCCGGCGGAGCACGGGTCACGCTCCCGCCCCTGGATGGTCTCCGTGGAGTTTGTCGTCGGCCCGCAGCACCACCATGTGGGTTCTCTAGATTACATCCGCAGGTCATCCAGGAACTCGGACGCCGGGCCGCCGCTGGTGATCAGCAGGTGGTCGCGTGCGCGGGTGCAGGCGACGTAGAGCAGGTGGCGCTCGGTGTCGTAGACCTCTTCCAGATCCGCGTCGTCAGCGACGGCTTCGATGCGCGACTGCAGCGGGACCACCTCGTCGTCGCAGGCCATTACGGCGACGGCGCGGAACTCCAGCCCCTTGGCAAGGTGCATGGTGCTGACTGAAGCATGGCCGGGGCTGCCCTGCATCTGCTCGTCCAGCACCTGGAACGGCAGAGAGGCTCGTTCCGCCACCGCCCGCGCGCGGTCCAGCTCTTCCGGCGAGCGCACGAAGACACCGATTTCGTCGGCGGCCACCCCTTCGCCGACCCGCTCGGCGAGCCAGCGGGCCACGGCCTCAATCTCGGCTTCGGGATCGTCCAGCGCCCGGATCGTGGGATTCGGCCCGTTGAACACGGAGATCGCTCCCCGCCGCTCCCGGTTTCCGTCCACGTCGGAGATCTCTGGCGCCAGCAGCCGATCGGCCTGTTCGCGGATCTGGTGGGAGGTGCGATAGTTGATGCGCAGCGTCCGCGAGCGCCCACGCACGTCCACTCCGAGGCTCTTCCACGAGAACGGCGACTGAAAGATCCGCTGCCCGAGGTCGCCCGCCAGAAAGAGGCCGTTCGGCCGTCCGGCGGTGAGGGCGGCGAGAAAGCGAAGCTGCGCGACGCTCAGGTCCTGCGCCTCATCCACCACGACGAAGTCGAAGGGCGCACGCCCGCTCTCCGCGAAGTGCGACGCGAGCCGGTGGAAGAGGCCGGCGCGGGTGATCCACCCCCGCTCCTGCAGCGCAGCACGCACCCGCTCGAACACCGTCCAGAGGGTTTTTCGCTGCGCCTGCGGCAGCCGCGTTTTACGGCCCAGGCGCGCGACGTCGCGGTACGCCTCCCAGCCATTGAGCTGCCAGGCATCGACGACGTTCTCCCACTCGCTCAGCAGGAAGCTGGGGCTGAACTGCGTCGCGCCCACATCTGCGGCCGCGTCCCGCAGCAGTTCGCGGATCATCTTCCGCGGCGCAATCTCTGGCCGGCCGAGGTTCCGCTCGTACAATCGCCGGGCGATGGCGTCCAGCGCATCGACCTCCACCCGTTCGGCGAAGCGCGGCTCGTTGCTGACCAGCCGGTGCAGCTTGCCACGGAGCGCGTTCGCCAGCGCGTCGGAAAAGGTGGTGAGGAGTACGCGAGCATCGGCATTTTCGCGCACCAGGTGAACGGCACGGTGCAGGGCGACGATGGTCTTCCCCGTTCCCGCGGAGCCGGAGACGCGGGCGGGGCCGCCGTACTCGCGCTCCACGGTGTCCCGCTGCGCAGGGTGCAGAAAGATGGTCCACCGATCCCACGGGAACTCCAGCGCGCGCTCCAGCTCCTCCGCGTCGGTGACGGTGCGGAAGCGGCGCTGCGCGTCGGGGTGCGCGAAGGGGTCCGCACCCGCGAGGGCGGGCTGCGGCGGCTGCGGAGTAGTACCCGTCGCCAGGTCCAGCAGCGCTTCGGCGGCCTCGGCGGGGAGGTGGTCCGCCAGGTCGAGCACGGTGTCTTCGGTGGCCCGGCGCACCTCGTCCAGCCAGTCGGGTGGCACGCCGTAACGCAGCAGATCGGCTTCGGGAACGTCGGCGAAAAGGGGGAGCTGCGAGGGCTGCGGCTGCTCGGCCGCGGCGTACACAGGGATGGTGATCTCCTCCACCCGCTCCCGGATCTCCACCAGCTGCGCCGCGCCGGTGGTGGGGTGCGCCTCCAGCTTGCGACGCTCGGCCCAGCGGTAGGCGTCGTCGTGGTGGTCAACATAGCACAGCAGCAGACTGCTCTGCGTCCTGTGCACGATCAGCCGGATGTCACGGTTCACGCGCACGGACCAGAACCCCTTGTCCCGCGCCCGGTCCAGCTTGTGGAAGTGCATGCCGGGGCTGGCGGGGTCCATCTGCAGGTCGAACGCCGTGGTCTTCACCGCCTTCTGTTCGTCGCCGGTGAGGCGAGCGAGGCTGTCGGTGAAGGTGCCGGCGATGCGGAACTGGGTCATGCTGAATTCCGCGGGTGTGCGGCTGGATGGTCGGACATGGCGCCGGGGTGATCCCTTCCGACTATGGACGTGCTGCGCATCGCGAAATCCGGCCGGCTCAGGGAAGGGGATCGATCTTAGCGAGCGGCTCGGAATCCGCTGCCTTCTGCCAGTCGGCTAGCAACTCGTCCTGGTGCAATGCGGCCCATTCGACCACCATGCCCAGGATGCGAGGAGGCAATTTCCCGTGGATTACGCCCAGCGTATTGATGCTGATCAGAGTCTCTTCGCCGCCGTATTCAACGTGGAAGTGGGGCGGGTTGTGATCTGCGAAATACATCCGGATGATGACGCCATAGAACCGGCTGATCTCAGGCATCCACGATCATTTCGGCCTCGATTATTCACCAAACCGGTGAAGGCGTAGCATAGGCAAGAAAAGCCCATAGCGCATCTCGCGCCGGCGCCGTAGGATGGAAGTGCGACCAACCCTCCTTGCGGACCCCGACAGGACACACGC